>JBDTLW010000489.1:0-3006 GCA_039934575.1 Parafilimonas sp.
TCTTCCTTATAGTGAATATGCTCAATGACAATAGATTTAATTTTATCTATTTGTTGTTTGCGATTGTCATCTAATAATTCAAAACCTAATTTTTGTAATTGGATGTTTAATTGCTCAAGTTGTTTTGATGAAAGCGGATCTTTGAGTAAAACTTCCCCCAAATGCACATACACATAAGTTGCATTTACGCTTTGTAATAATTGTTCAACGGCAGCCATGCACCGCGGACAAACCATATTTTTAATATAAAGCTTCATGCATTACAAATTTATAGAGCGCTTAATTGAGTAATTATTTTATTTTCCTCATCTATGATCTGTCAAACACTTTTGTATGGTCGTAGTATTTCCTTCAGATCAATTGGTATCTCCATTGGAAGCAAACCGGGTACATCTGCACCGCCAGTGTTGCCAATAGGTATTTTACCAACAAATGATTTGACACCACCTAAAATTAATCTTGGAATCTGGCCCAGTATTTCTTTTCTGTTTTTTATTTTGAATCCAAATTTCAACATTAACCAATGTATGTGGTTATGTTCCTTTGGCCATGTTTGACCAATGATATGTGCCCTTTCCAATTGCCTCCACGCACCGGATAGATTTCCTTTTAATAATTCAGCTTCGTATTTTTCAAGTTCTATCTTATAATGGATTTTTAATCCTTCAGGCATTGCCCAATAAAATTTCATACTGAATGGTTGATTAATAATTATTCAATTTAAATGCTTAGTTGATAAATGATACCCGTGACTTTTTTGTAATCGTTTTTGTTTGCTTGTATTTTATAATGAACAAATAGATGCCAATTACCCAATCAACGGACCAACAAAACCAATCATAATGTGGCGGAAGTAAATCTGAACTCATAAATAAACTATAAACGAAATCAAAAGCCCCATGAAGGATAAAACCCGCAGCAAGAAAATACATACTCTTTTTAACGCCCAGGTAGGCGATTGCTCCAAAGAAAAAACATTGTATAGTATTAATAATGAAAGATGGAGTATCCGACCAGGTATAACCTACATATAAAGCCCCGATAACAGCAAGCAACAGAGCGTAAAATATTGTTTCGTCTATCTGTTTCAATAAGCCGGTAAACAGTATTGATATTAATCCTAAGGTTATTCCAATAATTAATGCAAGTGTCATATTAGTGTGTTTGTATGTTTGTTTAAATGAAATATTAAATTGAATTATCTTAATCAGTAACTTCTGATAGTGTAAATAATTTCCTGAACCCAAAGTGATAAATCTCAGTGTCGCCCATCTTTACCGGGTAGGCATTTATAAATATCCAGCCACTTTTGCCCATATAATTCAGTGCATCAACCACTGTATTAAATTTTTTAAATCTGCCATCATCATTTTTTAGCCTGGTATCTTTCCAGAAACTTTTTTCTTCTCCGTAATTCACGTCAATTGTTACCTTGTTACTAAGCAACCGCGGTGTTACTATCAGTTCGCAATACTGTTCAATTTTAGTTGTATCAGTTTGAGAAAATGAATGAAGTGAGGCAAGTAAAACGATTGTAAAAATGATACTCTTTTTCATGATTTGTTTTTTTATAAATTATAAAATGAATTTTGTGTGATGATTAATTATAGTCCAATAAAAGCTTTGTAACATTTTCAAACCTGCTGCCATACTGCTCTGCAATTCTTTTAAGGCACACATCAATGATGTATTGCTTTTGCTCATGATCATATTTAATGTATTGCGCATTTCTGAAAAACAATTCATCGGTTTTTGAAAAGGCTTCCGGCATCAGTACATGCAATTCGTCTACAGCATTTTTATTTTTGTCACCTGTGGCTATCACTGTTAACCCATATTTTGTTTTGATGGTTTCACCTGAAGTAATATAAGTCTTACAGCTTGATGGAAAGGTGCGGTTGTATGTATCGAGAACAGCAGCAAGTTCAAATTCATTAATGCCATTTTGCAGCAGGATGCCAATATTCTTGTTCTTTTTAAACATCACTTTCTTAAGTATAGTTACTTTATTGCTGCCCTTAACCGGAATGCTTTGATGCTCCGTTTTTATATAGAGATGCGGGTAATATATATTATCTACTACTGTTTGCATAGTTTCTTTTCCAAAGAGTTCATTGATTACCGTAAGGCTGCCTTCTGTTGCATTTGAAACACCAGCCGTACTAAACAGGTTCCCGCTTTGGGTTACACTTACATTTTGTACCCATATTGGTTCAGTATATGGAACCTTTACCACCGGATAATCAGAGGCGTGGGTTGTTAACAATTTTCCATCATAAATGCCTGTAGCTGCTGCCGTTACCGCACCATCACATATTGCCAGAATTTTGGTTGTATTTGTATAGTGGTTTTTTATCCAATTAATAATAACTGTATCCTGAATTTTAGCTTCCATCGCTGCTATCTGTGCAGGAATGACGATTACATCTGCCAGTAATCTTAATGAATCAACTTCGGAAAAAGTTATTTGAGGAAGTATGAATAGACCCTTTCTTACATTGACGGGGTATTTGTTTTTTGCGACGATATATACGTTTGCTTTACCTGATTCATTGAAAAGATAAAAGGGTGCCATCATATCAAAGAGTTCGGTTCCATTGTTATCTGCAATAATGAACACATTTTTTTTCGAAGTGTCAATAGCTGGCTGCTGCCAAATAAAGTTATTTTCGCCTTTGTACGTTGCATGACTTTTAAACTCCTTTACAGGCTGACAAGCGTTGAAAAACGAGATACATAATAATAACATCACAGAGATTGCGATGTATGTTGGTTTAAATTTTTTCATATTGATTTTTTAAAATTGATAATGCAAAAATGCATCGTCTTATAGCGTCGGAAGAGACAGGAACATGTCAGAAACGGACAATAAAAAAAAGGAGTGATGAGCCTGGCTGAAGTGGTATTATTAAACATCCTTGTGTTGCACTCTTGTGCGAGTGAACATGCTTGAAGAATACGAAGAATTAAATAAGTTGATTAAATAGTAACGGTGAATGTTTTAAT
>JBDTLW010000490.1:0-3005 GCA_039934575.1 Parafilimonas sp.
TAGCTTGCAAAACTTAAATGTTAATTGAGTGATAGTTTTGCCACTAAGGCGCGAAGGCACCAAGAATATATAATTTGTGTCTTAGTGTCTTTGTGGCAAAAAAGTTTTTGAAACTGAATAATATGGGTAAAAAAAGTGCAGGAATAATTTTATTCAGAAAGAAAAATACTATTTTGGAAATAATGCTGGTGCATCCCGGCGGGCCGTTTTGGGCAAAAAAAGATGAAGCTGTATGGAGCATACCAAAAGGTGAATTTGACAATGACGAAGCAGCATTGGTTGCAGCAAAACGTGAGTTTGAAGAAGAGGTTGGCAGTAAAGTTTTAACAGAAAAATTTATTGAACTTACTCCTGTGAAATCTAAAAGTAAAAAAACAATTTATGCTTTTGCTACTGAGCAGGATTTTAATACAGGCAACATCACAAGCAATTTGTGTTGGATTGATTGGCCGCCGCGTTCTGGCAAACGCATAGAAGTTCCCGAAATAGACAAAGCGGAATGGTTTGATGTGGAAACGGCGAAGAAAAAAATTCTGTCTTATCAATTACCGTTTATTGATGAGTTGATAAAAAAATTATCGGACTAATGTTTTGAAAGCATTTGAACGATAGAGTCGGGAGGCTGAAAGCCGCCTGACCCATATTTTTTGAAGTGCCAATTAAAAATAAATATGTATGACTACATTTTGATTTCTTTTGGTTTTCGTAGTGTGAATAGGCGTGAAATATTAAAACCAAAATGTATATCGCCTTTACTCCAGCGACCGGAATTTTCTGCAATGAATGACCTTTCCGTCATGCCTGTTGAATTACTTAAATGAAGTTGAAAAACATGACCGGCAGTTTCAATTTCGTAACCAATAGAAAGCGTATTATATGTACCTGGCAATTTGCTTCCGGGAAGTTGATAATAATATTCAACATTCAAACTGGAACGCTTCGTTAATTTAAACCTTGCGCCTGCACCAACAGCAAAAATGTCGTTTGAATTAAAACTGCTGTCAACAATATTTTCATGAATAAGTGAAGGCATTAATTGCAAAGAAAAATTATCATTGAATTTTCTTGCAACTAAAATTTGATAAGCATACGAAAGCTTATCTGACGTTGATGGTTTTACAGAAATATTTTTTTCATTTTTAACAGCAACGGTATCTGTTTCAAACATTACAGATGATAAGAGTGTAACGGATACAGGCATATTTTTTTTGCCAGTAGATTGTTTTAAAAGACGATACTTTAAAAAGCCATCATATTGTTTTTCAAACGAGCTTCTTCCGCCGCCAATTGTAAGCCTGTTGGTAAGTCCGTAATCCATGCCAATACGTATAGAAGCAACATCTAAACCAAACATATTATAAAAGCCATCGTTTAGCTTGCCGAAACGATGTGATATTTTTAAATCGAGCACGCCGGCTTGTGTAGTTTCAACGGTATGACCATCTATCAGCCGCGTACTTTTAAAAGTTGCTTCTGCATATTGTGTTTTATTTTGATCCTTTGTTTTTGTTTGTGCATCAAGCATAGAATCAAGATTTACATTTTGTCCAATTGATTTAAGTGAACAAAAAATAATTACTATAACAAGCAGTTTACATTTCGTTTGCATAAATAATATTTATTGTTTTTCGTATTGACAGTTTACAGTGATCTCAATTTGCTCTGCAATTTTTTTCTGCACAAATGACTCGCCGATAACATTGTAATCTTTCCTGTTTATAGTAAAGGTTGATGTAATGGTAACCTTGCCATCTTTCACTGTTATTACTCCGTTTGCGGTTACAGTTTTTGTTACATCGCGAATAGTAAGGTCGCCGCTAACAGAAACCGGATAGCTTCCATCTTTTAAAAAATTTGCAGAAGAAATATTTGTGATTTTTCCTTTAAACCCGGCTTTGGGAAATTTTCCGGAAGCCATATAATCATCATTATTAAAATGTTCTTCCATTGCTGTTTTAGCAAAATGAAAACTCTTTATTGCCGCTTTAAACTCAAGATCGCCGGTGGCTGCATTCAATACACTTACAGTTTCATTATTTTGCGCTTTTATGTCTTCTAATCCTGTGTGAGAATGGAAAGAAATATTGCCATTGCGTGTTATATAGGTTTGGCTGAAAGCTGTTATTGCAAAGAAAAAAACAAGCATACATGTTGTCATACATTTTCTCATTATCATACATTTTTTTATTGAGTTGAATTAATTGTCCGGAGCTCCTTTATGTACCCATGCTGCAATTTTATTAACGTCACATTCCTGCAGCATGGCTGCGTTTTGAGGCATTAACGGTGCGCCACCTTCATGCATTATTGCAGATAATAAAGTACCATAAGTAAACTGCCCGTCTAAAGCAAGAGAAGCTATGATTGAATGATCATACAAATCAATTCCGCTGATAGAATTTGTTCCATCATGACAGGATTTGCAGTTTGCATCCAGTATTGATTTTATTTCAACACTATACCGCACAACTGTTGTATCACAACCATTGGCGGATGAAGGATATTGCTGATCTGCTTTATGATAATAACATCCTTCAAAAAATATTATACATATAAAAAAAGAGGTTATTGCAAAAACAATTTTTCTCAACATTGAAATATTTATTGATTGTTATAATGGGCATGATTGAATTATAAAAGATCATTTTATAATTATGCCTTCATTCAGTATCACATCACTTAAATATCCTGTACAGATTCCTTTAAAAGTTATTGTGCTTCCTTTCTCAATAATTCCGGGATCTTGTTTAAAAGTGCAGTTAACACCAAACACAGGATCGCTTGATTGCAGGTAAACAACTGTTTGCCCTGCCTGGTTTTTTTTCACTTCAGAAACCTTGCCTGTTACTTCAATTGCTTTATTTATGAAAAGTGTGTTCGCAGCATTTTCATTATAACTGAATGAATCAAAGATGGCAACAGCCGTAATTTTAATTCCTGTTTCTTCAGCTACATCACGGGCTGGTTTATTCCATACATAATATGCATAGCTTAAACCAATCAGC
>JBDTLW010000491.1:0-3002 GCA_039934575.1 Parafilimonas sp.
ATAGCTGTTTTGCTTGCCAATATATTTTTTGGCATAAACTATATTACCATTAAAGCTATTGTACCTGAAAAATTATCTGCGCCATCATTAAATGTATGCAGGGTGGGTGGTTCTTTTGCGCTTTTCTGGATCTTATATTTATTCAAACCTTCAAAGCCGGGCATTAAGAAAAAAGATATTCCGCTTTTTGTTTTATGTGCTTTTTTAGGGGTTGCATTAAACCAGGCATTGTTTGTAAAAGGCTTATCCCTCACCTCCTCTATTCATGCTTCTTTATTAGCATTGGTTACACCAATTCTTATCATATTTATTGCTGCATGGCTTTTAAAAGAAAGAATAACTTTTTTAAAAATTACAGGCGTTATAGCAGGTATAACAGGTGCGGCTATTCTTATTTTAATGAAAGATGTTTCGCATACAGCAAGCAATATTGTTTTAGGTGATGTGCTGGTTATTTTAAATGCTGTTACCTATGCATTTTATCTTGTAATAGTACGTCCGTTAATGACAAGATATAGTGCAATTCACGTAATACGATGGGTGTTTACTTTTGGTTTATTTTTTATGATACCATACGGCTGGCATGATGTTGCATCAACACAATGGCAAAATTTTACAACTGCAGACTGGATGTGTTTTGCATTTGTAATAAGCGGTGCAACTTTCTTTGCTTATCTTTTTAATATTTATGGCGTGTCTGTTATCGGGGCTTCTGCAACAGGTTCTTATATTTATACGCAACCCGTTTTTGCAGCAATTATTGCCATGATATTTACCGGCGAAACCTATGACTGGCTTAAGCTGCTTGCAGCTATATTAATTTTCTGCGGAGTGTATTTGGTTAACTACAAACCTAAGATCACATGATATTTTTTGGATAATCAAAAAACCAGAATTCTTTCTCAGCGTTTCTGAAATTTTTCCATGAATCTGTTTGTATATGTATGGCGAATACAGCACAGGTGGGCATATCATCTATGCGTATATTAGTTAAGAGGTTTGCAAAAACTGATATGCCAGGATTATGAGAAAACAAGGCTACTGTTTTATAATCATCATCTATACCGGCTGCAACTTTAAAAAAATTTTCAATTGATGGTTCGTATAATTCAGGCTTCTCAAAAAAATTTTCCTTTTTTATATTAAATTCTTTTGCAAAGAATTTTGCTGTAGCAAAAGCTCTTTTTGCAGGGCTTGAAATAATGGCATCAAGTGTTACACTCATTTCTTTGTGTATGCGCTTCGCCATTATCGGTGCATTTTTTTTGCCTCTATCATTTAAAGGCCTGTCAAAATCTTTTTGAGAAAAATCTTCCCAACTGCTTTTTGCGTGACGGATTATAAGAAGTGACCTGGTTTCCAAAAAAATAAAAATACGTGTGATTAATAAGTAAGCTACTCTGTAAAAATACTTACTTGTTCCATCATGCATGTATATTTTTTCTGCAACTATTACATTATTATTACACATACATCACCGGTAATTAATGCATCTACCGCCTCATAATTTATTTACATTCATTTGAATCGCTGATCTTTTTTGCTGCTGCCTCAAGTAAATTAATGAGTACGGTATATTGCACAATTTTCCTTTTGTTTGTACTGTAAAATGTTATCTGTGAGAAAAGATACATCTGTGAACAAAGCAAATTACTTTTGCCACAGTTAGATTACATGAAGGCTTATATTAACTATACACGTATTGTTTTGATTTTTGTTTTTTTGGTAATACTTGCCGGTGCTGTTGTACGCACCACCCAGAGTGGTATGGGCTGCCCGGATTGGCCACATTGTTTTGGCATGTGGGCGCCACCTTTTAGTGCAAAGGGTTTGCCTCCTGATTATAAAAAATATTTAGACAAGCAGGATATTGATGCAGTATATAATCCGGCACACGCATGGACGGAATACGTAAACCGTTTAATAACCGGAGCCCTCGGAATTTTAATTGTAGTACACGTTGTATGGAGCTTTAAAAAATTCTTTCGCAGCAAACAAATTATCTGCTGGCTTTCCTGTTTATTTCTTATTGGAACTTTGTTTGAGGCATGGCTTGGAAAAACAGTGGTTGATACAAATCTGGCTGTTGTAAAAATTACACTGCACATGATCGCTGCTTTATTTCTCGCAATCATCCCCGTAATTATTCTGCATAAGCTAAATGATGATAAGATCATTCATGATAAATCATTGCGCATTATTACAAACATTGCTTTAATAATTTTACTGATTCAGATTATTGTTGGTACTGAAGTACGTGAACAGGTTGATGAAATTTCAAAAGCCCTAAACTATCAGCAGCGCGATACCTGGCTTGCACAGTTGAATGCTGTATTTGATGTGCACAAAACAATTTCCATTATTACATCTGTACTAATTATTATAATATTCTGGCGTTCCTTATCGCATGCCGTTTTACAACCCCCGGCTTTATTTTTATTAGTGATCGTTTTATTATTAATGGCAGCGGGTATTTCTTTAGCCAGCTTTAATATTCCTGCTTTTATTCAACCCATACATATATTATTATCAAGTATTTTATTTGTAGCCTTGTTTTCGTATAGATTGAAGCTGAGGAAGTGATGCCCTGCCTGATGAAGAACGATAATTGCTTTTCCTGCTGTCTTATTTTTATGCTGTAAACAGACCATATAAGTATATGCGATTTTTGCAAAACCAAAAATCTCATAAACATACACACATGAACTAAAATCAGGTTTAAGTTTAAGTTATGATATCAATAAACCGTATGGTGGTGAAATAAAACTGCAATCAAAAGAGAATGAAGGAACAGAGTTTATAATTCATTTGGCGGCAACCTAAGATGATGACCTTACAAAAAACGATTAATATTTATATTCACAGATAATTTTAAAATATTGTCTGAAGAAATTCGGGCGCTTAACAATCTGCATTCTTAACACGTAACCAATATGAGAAAAATTAATCTTCATTTTCTTCTTCTGAATTCTAAAGTTTACAAATATGCATTTGCAGTATTT
>JBDTLW010000492.1:0-3002 GCA_039934575.1 Parafilimonas sp.
CAGAATTGCCGTTGCTGTCTGTTGGCGCAACGCCACCATCCCATCCCGGAGCTTCAACCCAATCTGTAAAATCCCAATACGGCGCATTTTTTATACTGCCATCAGCCTGCTGAAATTTATGAAAGAATGAAAGCACTCCTCTCGATATTCTCAACTGTTCTTTTACAAAATTTGTATCATTGCGATACATAAAATAATCATGCAACATGCTTATCCATATCAAAGAAAATGTTGGAATTTCCTGGTGAAGATTATGCGGGTAACGGCTTTCTGTTATGCCTTCTGCTAAAGTTGAATTAGCAATATCTTCAATAGCATTCCGCATCAACCTGTCATCACCGGAATTATATAAACTCACCATTGCCTGTATGCGTGTATCACCAACATATTGCAGTTGCTCGTAGTATGGGCAATCCGTATAAGTTTCCTGCGCATCTAATCTTGCTGTTCGCCATCCAACTTCTAAAATTTTATTTAATGAAGTATCGCTGCTTGTAAAGTTTGAATTTAGTTTAAACGGATAGCCCGTGTACATTCCATAAAAATCATCAATAGTTATATCTTCATCTTGTGTAGTTACATCTAAAGCAACATAACGATACGTTTGAAAACTGAGCGCTGTAAAATTTTGATTCGTTGTTCCATTAGAAATTATTTCATCTTTCACACCCACAATATGCTTGCCTTCAATTTCATTACGGTTGCCTTTTTGATTTTGTGTTCGCCAGTCAATACTGTCTGCTTCATTTATATATAAAGCCTCAGCATACGTAAGTTGTATATCTGCATTTTTTCCGTTGCTGAAATTTAAAACAGGAAAGGCAGTTGTAAGAAAAGATTGATCAAATAAAAAATGCGCGGTTGTATGTGCAGGAATTTTTATAGCATGATTGCCTTGTAAAAAATTTTCATCTGCATTAATATCTTTTTGCCTGATAGATTGCAGTCGTTGCTGTGTTAATTCCATCATCGGAATTTGTCTTGGAATCAGCATCCAGCCAGTACTCCAGTGATTCACATTTTTCGGAACACCAACAAATAATTCATGTGCATCTATCCATTTGCTATCATCAAAGTTTAATGAAGTCCAATACTGCGGATAATTATTCATGTCAACTTTTTCTGTTGCTCCAACAGCATAATATGCATAAATTAATTCAGGCTGTAATGGACTATAAGCCTTATCCTGCATGCATTTCCAGCTATCATCAGTATTTATAATTTCTTCTGCCTTTGTATTGCCCTGCAGTATAAATGCCGTTGCATAAGAGGTTTGCCAGGCCGGTTTTTCATCACCAAAATTCCAAACAACAGCCGCTATAATATTTTTTCCTTTATTAAGATATTGAGCAATATCAACTGTTTCAAAATTCCAGTGATATACATCTCCCTTTGCCGGGCCGAATAAAACCATTGAATCATTTACATATAATTTATACCGGTTATCTGCAGATACATGAATAATAAATTGCGTTGGTTGTGCATCAAGCGTAAAATTTTTTCTGAAATGATATACTCCAAATTCATGCGGGTTTGTGTTGGGTGTTTGTATCCAGCTTGCATTCCAGATTTTTGTAAGAATATCAGAATTTATACTTTGGGCTGAAATATTTCTATAGATAAAAAAAATGATTATTAATAAAATGAATTTCTGCATACAACAAGTTTCCGTGAAGATAACTAAGATAAAAAACTAAACTATACTGTGCTCAAGGTTTTGTACTCACCAAAAGCCATTGTGTGTTATTCAAACCATTTCTTTAATTTGCCTTGTTGATATGAAATTATTTTCACCTGCCATATCTAAACTAGTACGGCTGCGCTACAGCAGCATTGAAGAGTGGATGAACAACCCTTTAGCAGCCCAGCGGGAAATTTTGCAGGATCTTTTTACACATGGACAGCATACGGCTTTTGGCAGGCAATACAATTTTAAAAGCATGTTTACCATAAAAGCGTTTAAAGAAAATGTTCCGGTACAAGAGTATGAGGATATAAAACCATGGATACAAAAATTAATGAATGGTGAACAAAATCAACTTTGGGATTCTCCGGTAAACTGGTTTGCAAAAAGCAGTGGCACTACCAGTGAAAAAAGTAAATTTATTCCCGTAACGGAAGAAAGTTTAGAAGACTGTCATTACCAGGCAGGTAAAGATGTGCTTACATTATATTATCATTTTAATCCTGAAAGTCATTTGCTTACCGGCAAGGGGTTGGTTATTGGCGGCAGCCACCAGGTAAGCCAGCTAAATGAAGAAATTTTTTTTGGTGATCTAAGTGCTGTGCTGATGCAAAATATGCCGATGTGGGGTCACTGGATTCGTACACCGGAACTGGCTATTGCACTGCTTGATGAATGGGAAACCAAGATTGAATCACTGGCTCAATCTACAATTCCTGAAAACGTAACATCTATTTCCGGCGTGCCTACATGGACCCAGGTACTTATAAAACGCATATTAAACATAACCGGCAAATCAAATCTGAAAGAAGTTTGGCCGAATCTTGAATTATATATGCATGGTGGCGTTTCATTTCTTCCCTATAAAGAAAATTTTAAAAAATTAATTGGTGAAGATGTTCATTACATGGAAATGTATAATGCCAGCGAAGGTTTTTTTGCTGCTCAGGATGATCTTAATCAGGATGGCATGTTGCTGTTTTTAAATCATGGAATTTTTTATGAGTTTATGCCCATTGATGAATATGGAAAAAAGAATCCGCAAACCATAGGTCTGGCTGAAGTAAAAACCGGAAAGCAATATGCACCTGTAATTTCAACCAACAGCGGCTTATGGAGATATTTGGTTGGCGATACAATTCAGTTCACATCTGTAAAACCATTTCGCATAAAAGTTACAGGAAGATTAAAGCATTTTATCAATGCTTTTGGTGAAGAAATAATAGTTGAAAATACTGATGCTGCTATTGCTGCTGCCAGTGAAAAAACAGGCGCTGTTGTAAACGATTATACTGCTGCACCTGTTTATTTTACAGAG
>JBDTLW010000493.1:0-2996 GCA_039934575.1 Parafilimonas sp.
TTACCTGTTATTTGTTTGTAGGTATGATTATCATTAAACTTATTATAATCAACAATGATAGATAGTGCGCAGCCAACAACCTTCTCATTTATGGCTATGCAAAATTGCCCCTCAGGAAATTTATGTATCAACCGCTCTAAAGATTTTTCCTGCCAGAATTGTCCGCCCATGCTGGCATAAGCCTGTATCATAGATTCTTTTAATTGCTGATAATCTTCTATGGTTAAATTTCTTACTTCAATTGTTTGTTGTTCCATAACTTTCATTAATTACAGTATAAGAAAACCTTGCCGATTTTTATTCCAAGTTAAGTTAAAGTTTAGTGAGCTGTTAATTTTGATTTGTAATAAGCTTCTTGTTTGGGCTTACAACGGCAATTAATTTATCTTGCAGCACTCAAAAAATATATATGGAATACAGCAAACTTGTTTCTGTTACAGGATTACCGGGATTATTTGAACTTGTTGCCAGCAAAACTGATGGCGCTATTGTTCGCTCGCTTGATGATAAAACAACCCGTTTTGTTTCATCACGCGTACATAATTTTTCACAGCTTGAAAGTATTGAAGTTTATACAGAAGCTGATAATGTGAATTTAGTAGAGGTATTTCATGCTATGCAGAACAGCAGCGAATCATTACCAAGTGAAAAAGATACAGGCGCTGTAAAAACGTATTTCAAAGGAGTATATCCCACTATGGATTTTGAAAGGGTATATGCAAGTGATATGAAGAAGATGATAAAATGGTTTGATGTATTGAAGAAGAATGATATTGAAATAAAATTAAGCGAAGAAGAGGTGGAAGAAGATGAGCCGCAACAGGAGCCTGAAACAAATGAACCGGATATGAAAGAGCCTGAAACAAAACCTGAAGTGAAGGCTGAAGAACCTAAAAAAATAAAAGCAGCAAAAGCAAAAAAACCTGAGCCTGTTGAAGCAAAAGAAGAAGTTGCAACAGATGCAGAACCTAAAGCTGTGAAGAAAAAGGCTGCAAAAAAATAAATACCGGTCTGACGATTTGATACCGGCTAAACGTATGAAAACAGACCGGGGTGACTTTAAGCCCTTCAACCCTTTTAAAATATATAAGCACTTATGCAATTAACCGCAGATATACAAAAAACTGAAAGACATTTTGTTCCCGGAGATTATAAAGTAACAAAATGGGAGACATTAGAACCCTTCTTTAAAAATTTATTAGAAAGAAATATTGAATCGAAAGAAAGTCTTGAACAGTGGCTTAAAGATATGAGCGAACTGGAAGCAGTTATAAGCGAAGATGCTTGTTGGCGACAGATTAAAATGACGTGCGATATAACTGATAAAACACTTGAAGAAGCCTTCACGTATTTCTGCATGGAGATTCAACCCAAGCTGCAACCCTATGCAGATTTACTGAATAAAAAACTCATCAATTCACCATTAATAAATGAACTGGATAAACAAAAATATTTTACGTACCTGCGCAGTGTGAAAAAGAATATTGAACTTTTTCGCGAAGCAAATATTCCATTACAAGCTGAGTTAAGTGTAATGCAACAACAGTTTGGCGTAATAACCGGAGCAATGACGGTTGAAGTAAAAGGTCAGGAATATACTTTGCAGCAGGCATCAAAATTTTTGCATGAACATGACCGTGATCTGCGTGAAGAAGTGTATCGCAAAATTCAGGAAAGAAGAATGCAGGATAAAGATGCGCTGAATGAGCTTTATACAAAGCTTGTTGAAAAACGCGACCAGGTTGCAAAGAATACGGGCTTTGAAAATTATCGCGATTATAAGTTTGTTGAAATGGGGCGCTTCGATTATACAAAAGAAGACTGCTTCAAATTTCATGAAGCGGTGAAATTGCATGTGCTGCCATTAGTAGAAAAAATTAATCTGCAAAAAAAAGAAAAATTAGGTCTTGAGGTTTTAAGACCCTGGGATACGGAAGCAGAACCGGAGAATGTAAAACCACTGCATCCATTTAATACAGGCAAAGAATTGCTTGAAAAATCAGAAGCCTGTTTTAAAGAATTGAACCCATTTTTTGCTGATTGTTTAAAGAAGATGAATGAGCTTGGACATTTAGATCTGGAGAGCAGAAAAGGTAAAGCGCCGGGCGGTTATAATTGTCCTTTAGCTGAAAGCGGAGCGCCATTTATTTTTATGAATGCCGCCGGGCAAATGGATGATGTAACAACCATGGTGCATGAAGGCGGACATGCAGTGCATTCTTTTTTAGCGCATCCTTTAGAGTTAAGCGCCTTCAAAGAATATCCTATGGAAATTGCTGAAGTGGCAAGCATGAGCATGGAGCTTTTCACGATGGATAAATGGAATACTTTTTTTGATAATGATGAAGAATTAAAACGTGCAAAAGAACATCAGTTAGAAAGAGTCATCACTATTTTTCCCTGGATTGCAACCATTGATAAATTTCAGCATTGGGTATATGAACACCCGCAACATACTATTGAAGAAAGAACCGAAGCATGGATGAATATTTTGAATGAATTTTCAACCAATACTATTGATTATACAGGCTTGGAAGCATACAGAAAAACTGGCTGGCAACGCCAGTTGCATTTGTATGAAGTTCCATTTTATTATATTGAATATGGCATTGCGCAATTAGGCGCAATAGGTTTATGGATGCAATACAAAAAGGATCCAAAACAGGCATTGAATAATTATATCAATGCATTAAGTCTTGGCGGTACAAAAACACTTCCTGAGTTATATGAAGCAGCCGGATTAAAATTTGATCTTTCCCCTGATCATATTAAAACATTGATGGAGTTTGTAAAAGAAGAAATGAATAAGTTGTAAATTTTTTCATTCTTTTTTCAGAACAAAAATGCAGTCTAAAAAATTTTATTTGCATGCTTTAATGCCTGGTTGATACGCTGTTTTATTTGCTTAAGCGTAATTGGCTTTGCCATTTTTGGTTTGTCTGCAGATTCATCAATATCATCAAAATAACTCACAGCTTTAAGCGCTATTAATGAAT
>JBDTLW010000494.1:0-2983 GCA_039934575.1 Parafilimonas sp.
TAAAAGCCAATGCATGGTTTACAAGATTCAATGTAAATGCGGTTCGATTTGGCGATCAAAGCTTATTTGTAACTAAAGAAGTGTTTAAAAAATGCGGCGGTTTTCGTGAAGATTTTTATATGATGGAAGACCAGGAAATTATTCATCGCATAAAAAAATATGGAAAATTTATTGTAATGAATGATGCAGTAATAACATCGGCAAGAAAATATTTACAAAATGGTATTTACAGACTGCAGTCAATATTTTTTCGCATCTGGTTTTTATATTACATGGGTTATTCGCAGCAGTATTTATTAGAATTGCATAAACGATTGATAAGAAAAAACAAATTGTAATGATCAAACAAATATTTGATACGTACGGCTTCATTATTCTTACTTCAATATTTATTATCTTATTTCTTATTGAAACAAAATTTAAACTGCGCAAAAGACTGCAATCGCGTTTTAAAAGAATTCTTGTCAATGTAATTGTTTCTATTCCAGCTTTTGTTTTATTAAGATTTATGCTGATACCGGCTTTAATGTGGCTTGCTGTAAAAAATGAAACCTGGCATTTTGGTTTAAATTTTTTATTTGTTTTACCAACTTGGCTTGAAAACATCATCGCATTTATTTTGCTTGATTATATAATCTACTGGTGGCATATTATCATGCATCGCATGCCGCTGATGTGGCGTTTTCATATTGTTCATCATACAGATATTGATATGGATGTAACAACCGCTTTCCGTTTTCATTTTGGCGAACTGATCGGCTCCGTAATTTTTCGCGGCGCCATGGTTTTGTTAATTGGTGCATCGCCGTTAATCATACTTATTTATGAAATAATTTTTGAAGCAGAAACGCAATTTCACCACAGCAATACAAGGCTTCCTTTTCGGTTTGAAAAATTATTAAATAAAATAATCGTTACGCCACGCATGCATGGCATTCATCATTCCATAATAAAAAAAGAAACAGACAGCAACTATGCTACTATCTTTTCCTTCTGGGACAGGCTGCATAAAACCATACGTTTAAATATTCATCAGGATGATATAATTATTGGTGTGCCTGCTTATCATGATGAAAAAGAACTTACTGTCGGGCATCTTTTAAAATTGCCTTTTACTAAAATAAAAGAATGGAAAGACGATGACAGAAATGAAACAGGAAGCAAGAATGTATTGAAGAAATAATATCAAGACCTGAGATAGTAATTTACAACCTGAGTTTTCAGATATGTTTTGCTTAATTTAGTCTTGACCATTATTTTAAATACAACAAAACAAAATTATGCAGCAACCAACTAAAGATCCGCGTTTAATTTCATACAACGCTTTGCGCAAATCAGTTGGCTGGCTTGGCATTTTATTGCCTGCAGCCATGCTAACCGGAAATTTTTTATTTAGCAGTTGTCATGCTATACAAGATTCAAATAGCCATTATTATTATACAATAACGGGTAATTTATTTACAGGTATTTTATGCGCAGTAGCATTGTTTCTTATAGTGTATAAAGGATTTGACCTTCGGGATAATATTATATCATCACTGGCTGGCATTTTTGCTTTTGGTATTGCGATGTTTCCTACTAATGATAACAGTGCAAACAGTTGTGCCGTTATTCATTTGCCATTGAATTGTGTGCGCAACTATACGCATTATAGTTTTGCTTCTTTGTTTTTTATAACAATTGCATGTATATCTCTTTTTCTTTTTACTAAAAACCGGGGGCATAAAACAAAACAAAAAAAAGCAAGAAATAAAGTATATAGAGTTTGTGGTGTTACTATTTTTATTGCTATAGCATTAATTGGTTTCTACAGTTTTTTTGGTGATAAACTTCACACTTTTGATAAATACAAACCGGTATTCTGGCTTGAATGGGTTGCGTTAATTGCCTTCGGTATATCATGGCTGGTAAAAGGTGAGTTGATATTAAAAGATAATAATGAAGATTAGTATGATCACAAATGCATTATGGTATTTTGAAGAAGAAAAATTAATATAAAAACTATTTATACTTTAATTCATCACGTTTATTCGTTCAAATAAAAATCATAAAAATGTTTACTCTTTACAGAAATACTTTTTTTATTTTACTTACATTTTTATTTTCATTTAAAATTATTTCAGCGCAAACAATTGCTTCAGCAAATAGCAGCATCATTGCTCCTGATGCAAAACTTATTTTAATTGACAGCAGTTTTAGTTTTACTGAAGGACCTGCAACAGATAAACAAGGAAATATTTTTTTTACAGATCAGCCCAACGATAATATCTGGGAATATGATACAAACGGAAAACTTTCATTGTTCATGCATGGTGCGCACAGATCAAACGGAATGTATTTTGATACAAAAGGAAATTTAATAAGTTGCGCTGATGAACTTGGAGAATTAATTTCTATTTCTCCTGAAAAAAAGATAACAGTTTTAATTAAAGATTATCAAGGTCATATTTTAAATGGACCAAATGATCTTTGGATTGATCCATCTGGTGGTATGTATATTACTGATCCATATTTTCAGCGTGATTACTGGACAAGAAAAAATCCCGATGCTGGATTAGGAGGTGAAAAATTATATTATCTCCCGCCTCATGCAAAAATTCTCGTAAGAGCAGACAGCACAGTAATAAAACCAAATGGTATTGTTGGTACTCCGGATGGAAAATATCTGTATGTTGCTGATATGGGCAATTGGAAAACATATAAATATGACATTAATAAAAACGGCACGCTTACCAATAAAACACTTTTTACAAATGAAGCATCAGATGGTATGACGATTGATAATCTCGGCAACATTTATCTTACAGGAAAAGGTGTAGATATATTCAATCCGCAGGGAGAAAAAATTGAGCATATTGATGTTCCCGAAGAATGGACAGCAAATATTTGTTTCGGAGGAAAAAATAAAAATACATTATTTATTACCGCATCAAAATCTGTTTATATTATTCAAACGCAGGTAAAAGGCGTTGAATAAATATGC
>JBDTLW010000495.1:0-2980 GCA_039934575.1 Parafilimonas sp.
TGCCATTACCAAAATCAATATTGGCTTTATAAGTACCAAGTTCTTTTACTTCATCAGTAATTGAAATGCGCTTGCGGTCAATCTCATAACCTTTCTGACCTTTAATTGCACGCGCAATTTGTAAAGAAGTTACGCTGCCAAAAATTTTTCCGCTGGTTCCGGTTTTAGCACCAATTTTAAGCGGGCTTTCTTTCAGCACACCAATAACTTTATTGATCTCTGCAAGCATAGCTGCTTCTTTTTTGGACTGAACTTTCATGCGTTCATCCAATTGCTTTTTATTAGAAGCATTGGCTTCAATAGCAAATTTTTGCGGAATAAGATAATTGCGTGCATAACCATTTTTTACAGTCACCAGTTCATTTGCAGCGCCAAGTGTATCTACATCCTGTATTAATATTACCTGCATGGTTTTAAATTTAGCTATAAGCTATGAGCTATGAGCTATAAGCTCAAAGACTCGCAGCTTCTATTTTAATAAATCAGTTACGTAAGGTATCAGTGCCATTTGACGTGCTTTTTTTACAGCATCGCTTACTTTGCGCTGGTATTTTAAAGAGTTGCCACTAAGACGACGCGGAAGTATTTTACCCTGATCATTTACAAATTTTTTCAGGAACTCCACATCTTTATAATCCACGTACCTGATGCCATATTTTTTAAAGCGGCAGAATTTCTTCTTTGGCTTTTCTGTTTTTATGGCGGTCAGATATTTTATTTCGTTTGATTTTGCCATAAATTATGCCTCCGTTTTTTCAGTTCCAGTAGGTACGCCTCTTCTCTTTTTTCCATTGTACTCAACGGCGTATTTGTCGAGTGCAGTGATCATGTGACGCATTACCTGCTCATCACGTAAAAGCTGAATTTTCAGCTTTTCATTGAAGGTGGATGGCGCACTATATTCCAGAACCCAGTAAATACCTGTAGTTTTTTTCTGGATAGGATACGCCAGTGATTTTAGTCCCCACGGATTACTGTGCGTAATACTTCCGTCATTGTCTGTAACAAAATCGGAATATTTTTTCTGAACGGCTTTAAATTCCTCATCAGAAAGCACAGGGGTAAAAATCACCATCAATTCATAATTGTTCATTACCCTGTTTGTTTTAAAATGTTTAAATAATAATTAAGGGCGGCAAAAGTAAGAAAGAATTGCGAATTAAAGCTTGTTATTTAATAAGCACTTAGCTTTTTGCAGCAAACACTTTCAGCTGTATCTCAGCGTTGTTACTTAATACGGCACTGCTGCCACCAACATTAAAATCTTTTCTGTTAATGCTTAAGCTTCCTGTGAAAAGCAGTCCGTTATCCTGGTTTTGAACCGTAAATGGAAATGAAACAGCCCTGGTTGTGCCTTTTATAGTCAGATTTCCGTTAATGGCATATCCGTTTTGATTTCCAGTTATACTTGTTGAAACAAACCGAATAGTTGAATATTTTTCTGCATCAAAATAGTCTTCTTTCTTAAGATGACTATCCCGCATGTCAATGCCTGTATTAATCGTATTAACATCAACAGAAACATTAAAAGAAGATGCAGAAAGATTTGAAGCATTAAAAATTATTGAACCGTTTAAACCATTAAAACTTCCCGAAACATTCAGCCCGAAATTTTTAATTATAAATTTTATTTCACTTTTTTCATCAACGGGTTTGTATTGTTGCGCTTTTACTGCAAACAAGCCAGCAAATAGGAAAACAAAGATTAGTGTTGCTTTCATCAGCAATTTTATTTTTTGTAAAGAGATGCGATAATCTTTTAAAAGTTATTAAGAAAAAACTAAAATTGTTTAAATAAGGTTGCTTTAGAAAGGTTTATAATAAAAAAAGCCAGCCGTTCGTTTAATTCCGGCTGGTTCTTATAAATTATTAATAGTGATTTATTCCTTCACAAACTTTTTTGTAACCACATCATTATTCATTTTAATCTTTAATAAATAATTGCCTGTGGTAAGCGAAGCAATATTTAAGTTATATGAATTACTATTTGAAAACGCCTGCAGTTTTATATTGCCGGCAAAGTCAATAACAGTAAGTTTTGTGTTTGCTGATAAGCCCTGCCTGCCCGCAGATAAACCTTCAATATGCAAACTATTTGTTGCAGGATTTGGTGAAATTTTTATTGCATCTTCATCAGCAGTTATAGCAATAACATTTGAATAATTAATTGCACCATTTGTGCTTGTTGTTTGTAAACGATAATAATTAGTTCCGCTTAATGGTGAAGAATCGTTGTAATAGTCCGCTGACCGTTGGCGGTTGACGGTTATTGGTTGGCGGTAAACGATTGTCCAATTCACCCTATCTCCGCTGCGCTGTACAGCATAGCTATTTGCACCATTTACATTACCCCACATAATGCCATTGCGGTGCTGCAGCCAGCGGCGTATTTTTAAAGCAATCATTTGCCTTACGCCGTATTTGTTGTAGGCAGCTAAAGACACAGCAAGCGTATCAATTGAACCATCTGACATTGACGAACCCGCA
Source organism: Parafilimonas sp. (assembly GCA_039934575.1). Lineage (GTDB taxonomy): Bacteria > Bacteroidota > Bacteroidia > Chitinophagales > Chitinophagaceae > Parafilimonas. The sequence goes on from JBDTLW010000495.1 coordinate 2,488, forward strand.
AGTAAATATAACAGGCAGTTTAAATAAATCTGAATTTATTGATATTTTTTTCTGCAATTCTACTGAAGTGTATTTATCTTTTAAATTAGCCAATCCTCCTGCCCAATTAAATTGAGGTATATGTTGCGCTGAGCCCGTATTTTTTTTGCTTAAAAAATCATCAATAAATTTTAAAACCTGTTCTTGTTCTTCAGAAGTTAATTGATTTATTTTTTGTTTTAATATCTCAATACTCATCATTAATTTTTTAATAAAATTACAAATTTTATTTGCTTGAAATTTTACTTACAATTGATGCAACTTCTTCAGCGCAACCAAATGCCAATGTAAAACCACTGCCGCCATGCCCGTAATTATGTATGATGTTTGTACCGGCTTCATGTTCTAATCTAACTTCATTTCTGTAGGGGCGTAAACCTGCCCAACTGCCAATTACTTTTTGTTGCTTTAATTCAGGAAAAACTGAATAAGCATTATTCAATAAACGTTCAAT
>JBDTLW010000496.1:0-2977 GCA_039934575.1 Parafilimonas sp.
CAATAAAATATCTTTCAATTTTACACCTGTCCATTTAGCATTGCCCATAGATCCGTTTTTCCACTGTCCGCCCGGTACACGGGGATCAAAAAAACTTCTCGAATTACCTGAACATTGGCATAACGCCGTAATTGTAAAAGGAGTAAATTTTGTTTTAAGATCATTGATTGATAAGGCAAGTTCTTTACTAACATTCCCGCTTATGCGCAAACGGAAAGTATCTGTGTTAACAGCATTGGGCAGACCTGCAAGATGCCAGCGCACAAAGAATACGTTATTGGGAGTATAGTCCTGCAGAAAATATTTTAAAGGTGTTTCCAGGTTGGGTGGTCTGTCTGTAAGCAATAGCAGACTGTCTTTTCCATCTGCTTTTACCAATATTTCTTTTGATTTATCTGCGGCATTATCTGCTATTAGTTCGGGCTTATTATTACAAGAAATAATAACGGTTGAAAATAAAATATAACTTAAAATATTTTTCATTAAGTGGGGTTGTAAAAAGGAGTGAAGTATATTTTATTGAAGGTAGGTTTATTAATTTTTAAATGACGCTTTGCCTAATTTTTTTTAGCTATTCGGTACACTATCTAAAACAAAGATCAGCCTGTGAAAAATTAAAGCCATTGATAGAAATCAGGTCAATAGAACAAACTGCACATCTTTCCAAAATACAGGTATTAACTTGTTTTACGCTTGCAGATATTGAAGTGTGATGTCTCTTATTTTTCAAATCGGTGTCAGACAATCTTCGAGTGTGCAGACACCATGTAATTCAATCAATGCTTACATTCGTTTATAAATAATATTTTTTATGAGAAAATTTTTTATACTCGTCATTACATTATTAATAACTACTAATTGCTTGTTTGCGCAAACAAAACGTCCATTGAATCCTTCAGATTATTTGCGCTATACCGATGTATCTGATCCGCAGGTTTCACCTGATGGAAAATGGTGCAGCTATACAGTGTCAACGGTTGATACATCAAAAGATGAAACAAACAACGATATATGGATGGTAAGTTGGGATGGCAAGGACAATGTGCAGTTAACTAACAGCGCTGAAGATGAAAGCACAGCGCGTTTTAGCCCTGATAATAAATACATTTCTTTTTTATCATCAAGGTATGCAGATGATGATGACAACCATAAAGATGATGCTGCAACACAGCTTTGGTTAATGAATCGTTTAGGTGGCGAAGCAAAAAAAATAACCGATGTAAAAAATGATATTGAAGATTATATATGGAGTCCTGATGGTAAAAAGATTTTGTTGACCATGGATGATATTGATTATTCGGATACGTCAGCATCGGGTAATCGTTTGCCATACGTAATTACACGTTATCATTTTAAACAGGATATTGAAGGTTATCTTGATAACCGCAAAACACATTTATACATTTTAGATATTGCAACCCAGGATATTGACACGCTTACTTCAGGCAATTATAATGAAGAGCAAGCTGTTTGGAGCCCTGATGGGAAAAAGATAGCTTTTGTAAGCAATCATACAGAAGACCCTGATAAAAACGAGAATGATGATATTTTTATAATGGATGCAGTGCATGGCTCTGTGCCTTATCAGCTTACAACATGGAAAGGAGAGGATCAGAATCCGCAATGGAGCCCGGATGGAAAATATATTGCATACATGCAAAGCAGCAGCGATGAAAATTTTACTATGTATGGTGAAAATATTTTAGCAGTTGTTCCTTCAGGCGGCGGCACGCCCAATTTAATCTCTGCATCATCTGACAAACAAATTAGTGAACCCCGATGGAGTAAAGATGGCAAGAATATTATCGTGCTTATGGAAGATGACAGGCAACAACTGGTTGCATCTTTTAACCCCGCATCAGGCGGGGCACAGCAATATACAAAGTTGGCAAGCGGTGAAAAAGTTTTCTGGAATGCTGAACTGAATGAGGCAACCGGAGACTGGCTCGTTAATATGACTGACCCTCAAACACCAAATGAATTGTATGCTCTTGATAAAAATGGTTTAAGAAGATTAACGCATGCAACAGATTCTTTTCTTGCTCACATTCAATCAATAAAAGTTGAAGGCTTCCAAAGTAAAAGCAGTGATGGAACGCTTGTTTCCGGAATCTTATATCGTCCGGCAAATACACCAGCAAATGCAAAGCTTCCATTGGTCATGTATATACATGGCGGACCAGTTGGACAAGACGATTATGAATTTGAAATGCAAAGAAATATACTTGCTGCGGCAGGCTATGCAGTAGCTGGTGTAAATTATCGCGGCAGCAGCGGCAGGGGAAAAGATTATATAAAAGCTATTTACGGAGATTGGGGAAATAAAGAAGTAAAAGATATTCTCGGCGCTGTTGATTATCTGGTGGCGCAAGGCATTGCCGATTCAAACCGCATGGCTATTGCAGGCTGGAGCTATGGCGGTATTCTTACAGATTATACCATTGCATCAACAACGCGTTTTAAAGCTGCATCAAGTGGTGCAGGCAGCGCCTTGCAATTAAGTATGTATGGAGTTGATGAATATGTAACGCAGTATGAAACAGAGTTAGGACAGCCCTGGAAGAATCCTGAAAAATGGGTCAAGCTTTCTTACGCTTTTTTTCATGTTGATAAAATAAAAACACCAACGTTATTTATGGCAAGCCAGAAAGATATGAATGTGCCTTCTGTTGGTGCAGAGCAAATGTACCAGGCGCTTAGAAGTATAGGCATTCCTACAGAACTTGTGATTTATCCAAACCAATATCATGGGATAACTGTGCCCAGTTATATGCGAGACAGATTTACGCGTTATATTGATTGGTTTGGAAAATATTTAAAGTAAAGATTAAAGGAATGTGATCTACCTTCTTTTTCATTCAGCATATTTTTAGAAACAAAAAATCCTGTAAAATTTTTTAATTTACAGGACTTTTTATTTTTCATTAAACCTTTGCGGAGAGTTAGGGATTCGAACCCCAGGACCTGTTACAGTCAA
>JBDTLW010000497.1:0-2966 GCA_039934575.1 Parafilimonas sp.
TATCATAGTTTATTGATTGGTGAGCGCACCGCAGAACAAATTAAAATTACCATTGGCGCAGCAATGAAAGATTTGGAAAATCCACCGGAAGATATGCCTGTGAACGGACGGGATTTGGTTACCGGTATTCCAAAACAAATAATGGTAAGCTACCAGGAAGTAGCAGAAGCGCTGGATAAATCAATCTTTAAAATTGAAGAAGCAATTTTAAAAGCGTTGGAAACTACACCTCCGGAATTAGCCGCAGATATTTATCGCAGAGGTTTATATTTAACAGGTGGCGGCGCTTTGCTTCGCGGATTGGATAAGCGTTTAGGCCAGAAAATAAAATTGCCTGTGCATATTGCAGAAGACCCGCTGATAAGTGTAGTGAGAGGTACAGGATTGGCTTTAAAAAATTATCAGCGTTATCCTTTTGTAATGAAATAACTAAGGCAAATCACAAGAACCAAATTTCAAAAATCAATACTGCCTTAACTTTAATTTTCGATTGTAATTTATTTGGAACTTGCAATTTGGTATTTGTATTTTTTTGAACATTATTTGGAACTTGTTATTTGATATTTGATTTTTTGTGAGAAACATTATAGCCTTCATACGCCAGTTTTTCAACTTCTTTCTCTTTCTTATTTTGATGGGAGTTTCGCTTGGCATCCTTATTAATTATAATAAAACTTACCAGGTTGTATTTTCCAATATAGCCAACGAAACCACGGGCAAGGTTGGTGCACAATATAACAGCATTGAATATTATTTCCGTCTTAAAAAAACAAATGAAGATCTTGTTGCAGAGAATGTTGAATTGCGTGGTTTATTAAAGCAAAGTTTTGAAGGTCCCGATACATCATCTGTTATAAAAATTGATTCTTTACTAAAAGATACTTTAGGCCGTGTAAGAAAATTTAAATTCTTTCCTGCAAAAGTTGTAAACAACGATATTTCAGATCAGAATAATTATATCACATTATACCGCGGAAGCAGGCAAGGTGTAACAACCGATATGGGTGTAATTGGCCCGCAGGGTATTGTGGGAAAAGTAATTTTAGTAAGTGATAATTATTGCCGCGTTATGAGCCTGCTTAATCATAATACAAAAGTTAGCGCTATGACGAAGAATGGCTTTTATACAGGGCTTGCAGACTGGGATGGAAAAGACCCGCGTTATGTAACGGTACATAATATACCTAAATCAGCAAAAGTAAAAATAGGTGACACTATACTTACCAGTAATTTATCGGGCAGTTATCCGCCGGGTATAATGATTGGTACTGTTGCCGCAGCAGAAGGTGATCCCGGAAGCGGTTTTTATGATCTGAAAGTAAAAACATCAACTAATTTTTACAACCTCCAATACGCCTATCTTGTTGATAATATGATATGGACCGAGCAAAAAAATTTAGAAGCAAAAACACCAAAAGATAAATGACGAACCTGCTGAAAAATATAATCCGTTTTATATTATTTATACTGGTGCAGGTTTATATTTTTAATAAAGTGCCGCCTGTAAACCAGTTTGTAAAACCATATATTTATTTCCTGTTTATTTTATGGCTGCCTTTTAATATGAACCGTGCAGGTCTTATGTTGCTTGCATTTATATTTGGTTTAACCTTTGATTATTTCAGCGGAACACCGGGCTTGCATACTGCGCCATGCGTATTCATTGCATACTTAAGACCATTTCTTTTAAATCTTCTAATACCGCAGGAAACAACGCAGCTAAGCTTTGCAGAGCCTTCTGCAAAAAGTATGGGCTGGGGTTCTTATGCCACATACATTATCATACTTACATTTTTGCATATTGCATTGCTTGTATTTATTGAGTGGATGGAGTTTGGAGATTTTTTATTTTTTATAGGAAAAGTAGCTGCAACTACTGCGCTAAGTTTAGTACTCATCTTTATTGCAGAAATGCTTTTTCCGCGCAAAGGGAAATACAGAACGAATGCGGCTGCATGATTTGTTTCAAAGTTTAAATGTTTACTGATTCATGAGTTGGTTTCAAAGTTTCGTCGTCATACATTGTCTGATTTAAGTTTACACATTTTTGTGTCAACCTATTTTAGGACGAGACAAGTTATAGCCGATTGATACAACGTCATGCCCCGCTTGCACAAAACCCAATTGTGTTGTACGTTCGTGCTTCTTATTGTATAAAAGAAACAGCTATAACAATAATGCATATAAGGAAAGATAGAATAGAAAATACAAACAAAAACCTAATCAGCCTTTTCCACAAAAGAGCATTATATCCTATTAAATTCTTATTGTTTTCTCTCAGCCCAAATGCCATTTCCATTAATTCCACAGTTTTCTCCTTTTTTACGTTATATGCAACTTCATAAGTTTCTCCCAGTGAGTTAGCACCGATGTAAAAATATTTTTTTGAGTGTTCAATCAATGCTAAATAATACTCTCTTAAATCGTTGGGATTTAATTCTGCCTCACTTTTATGATAGTCCTTTGGTTCTTCATTAAAATCATCTTTGATTAGGTTCACCATTTGTGTAGTTGTGAAAGTTGAAATATCTTCTTCAACTTTCACAGGCCATAAATCAAAGTCACCAAAATAGCCCGAAAAGTAATTTTCAAGATTTCTATTTTTTACCATGTAAGTATAGCCCGCAAGCCTGTAGAAAAAACCGAATATTATTGTAGATGTCAATAAAACAACAACCCAATTAATGGAAGAAAACTTAGTTAGTTTATCGTAGTTCGCAATGATTAATGATATGCCAGCAACGCTAAATCCGAATAACCAAGTTATGAACTTATCTGAATAGTCAAATATTAACTCTAATGATTTTTTGTCATTTTCATAAGCGGTCTTAGCTAATTCCTTTATTCCTTCGTAGGGATTTTTTTTCATTTTTTTGATGAATGAGATGACTGATTTTCCATAGCATGACGTACGGTACGGCTTGGCGATGTGGCGGCATTTGAAAATCGTCAGCCCGTAACCGAAG
>JBDTLW010000498.1:0-2964 GCA_039934575.1 Parafilimonas sp.
AACCTGTACCGAAATATTATCCTAAAATGTCTCCTTCCCAATTTTTAGAATGGGAACGTAAGCAGGAATACAAACATGAATATGTAAACGGAGAAGTATTTGCGATGTCTGGCGCGTCGTATAATCATAACAATATTGCTTCAAATATTATAGGAAGTATATGGAATTATTTAAAAGGTAAATCCTGTAATATTTTTGGCAGTGATTTACGCATTTCTGTAAAATGGAGAGATTCTTATTTTTATCCTGATGCAATAATTGTGTGTGATGAACCTGAATTTGATGATGAAAAGATCAAAGACACTTTAAAAAATCCAGCAGTAATTTTTGAAATCCTTTCATCTTCAACAGAAGATTATGATATTGGCAGAAAGCAGATGTATTATATGCAGATAGAATCTTTGCAACAATACATTATTATCGATTCACAAAAAATGCATGTAAGAGTGATTACAAAAAGAGAAGAAGAAAGAACATGGAAATTTGATGAGTTTAGTAATACAGAAGACAAAATTTTTATTGAACCAATACAGTTTGAAATTACTGTTGGGGATTTATACAAAGGCGTAAAGCTTTAATCATTTCAATGCATCAAGCAGTTTAAAAATTTTTGGCGTTATACTGCCTTTGCTGTCATCATAATTATTTACAATTATCGCAAGCACATATTTCTTCCCATTGGAAGCTGTGTGATAACCCGCAAAAGACCTCACACTGTTTATACTTCCGCTTTTTAATTTCATGTTGTTATAAACAGGCAGCGCATTATAAAAAATTTTAAACCAGCTTTGTTTTTGTGCATATAACAAAGCATGCACCATGGCAAATGTTGTAACTCTATTTTGTGGCGAAAGACCGCTGCCGTCAGAAATATTTATTGCTGAAGAATCAATGCCATTTAGTTGCCAGAACTTTTTTATATCATAAACACCATTAACTGTTGAGCCATAATTATCCTGTTTGTACGCAATGGTTTTAAGCAAACATTCACCATATAAATTGATGCTTTTTTGAAGGAACCAATACACAATGCTGTCAAGTGTTGGAGAATTATACGTTGCAATATTTTGCGCTGCTAATGGAATTTTTATATGTTGCTTTTCAAGCGATGCTCCTGTAATTATATCACCTGAAATTTCAATATTTTTATTTAAGGCAGCATTTAATTCAATTCTTAACTGGTCTGCTGGATATGCAACCGAACCGGAAACTGTAAATTCATTTACGCCTTTTGGAATTGTCCCTTCTGCGAATGCATTATTGCTGTATGGGGCTAAATAGAGTATTGTATTATCACCTGAATTTTCTGTTGCAGTAGTTATAAAATTATTGTACTCATTTGTAAGCAATGGCGGTTCTGTTTTAATTATGGTTGATGTATCACCAATATTTTTTCCGGGTTTTAATACAAGGTCATATTGATTTTCTCTCCAGTTAATTGCCCAGCTTCCGCTGCCATAATAATTGCCCATATCTTCCCAAATATAACCGCCGGGCAAAGGCTGATAACTAAAAGTTCCATCATCTAAAATAATGTTGCCGTTTATTTTTTGTATGCCTGCATTTTTTATTGCAGTTAAAATAAAGTTTAAAACGGAATCAGCCTTTGTTTGTGCATATCGCCAGCTTCCAAATGTTGGATCTCCGTAGCCTTTAATGATCAGATCACCATTTAAAATCCCGTTACTTATATTTCCGGTATAACCAATTTCTGTTTTATAAGTAAAGTCTTTTCCTAATAAACTCAGGGCTGCAATAAATGTGAAAACTTTTTGCGTGCTTGCCGGTGCTAAACCATACTGTTCATTAAAAGAAAATATTTTATTGCCGTTTTCATCTGTTACATACAAGCTTGCAATTGCATGTGTAAGCTGATCATCTTTTAAAAAAGAAGCAGTTGCTGTTTTTAGTTTTTCTGCAACAGATTGACCATACATTTGCATCGCAAAAAACAACAGCATTAAAAAGCACAAAAGTTTTTTGTTCATACAACAAAGAAAATAATCTTTTGCTATGCAGAACATTAAAGCTTCAATAATAACCATTGGCGACGAACTTTTAATTGGTCAGGTTATAGATACCAATAGTGCGTGGATTGCGCAGGAACTAAATAAAATTGGTGTTTGGGTGCATAGGAGAGTAGCTGTTGGCGATGTGTGGAATGATGTATGGCAGGCACTGGATAACGAAAGCGAATATGCAGATATTATTTTAATTACCGGCGGATTGGGACCAACTGCTGATGATATTACAAAGCCATTACTCAATGAATATTTTGGCGGTAAAATGATTATGCATGAAGAAACGCTGCAACACGTAACCTATTTGTTTGAACATGTTTTTAAAAGACCAATGCCTTTGCTTGAAAGCAACCGCAAGCAAGCTGAAGTGCCTGATGTGGCAACTGTTTTAAAAAATTATTTGGGCACAGCGCCGGGAATGTTGTTTGAAAAAAACGGAAAGATATTTATAAGTATGCCCGGCGTTCCGCATGAAATGAAAGGCATTGTTGAAAAGCATGTTTTGCCTTTGTTGAAAGAAAGATTTGATTTGCCTTATATTGGTTACAGAACCTTATTAACAATGGGTATTGGTGAATCTTTTTTAGCAGAAAGAATAAAAGATTTTGAAAGCAGTTTGCCTCAAAATATTAAGCTGGCTTATTTACCGAATTTTGGTATGGTTCGTTTGCGTTTAACTGCACAGGGTGAAAAGCAGGTAACAGAAAATGAATTGAATAAAAGGTTTGATATTTTAAGAGAACAAGTGAAAGATGTAATGGTGATTGATGAAGATATTTCATTTGAAATTTTGTTGGGCAGGTTGTTGAAAGAAAGAAACAAAACAGCATCAACTGCAGAAAGTTGTACAGGCGGTTATATTGCACATTTGATAACTTCTGTTGCGGGTTCATCGGCATATTTTAAAGGCAGTGTTGTGAGTTATGATAACAGCATTAAAGAA
>JBDTLW010000499.1:0-2954 GCA_039934575.1 Parafilimonas sp.
AACAATCAAGAGCTGAAGAAATTATGGAAGTGCAGCAGGAAATAAGTTATGAAAAAAATGCGGAGAAGATCGGCAAAACATTTAAAGTTATTATTGATAAAAAAGAAGCCGGGCGCTATTTAGGGCGTACAGAATTTGACAGTGTTGAAGTTGATAACGAAGTAATCATTCATTCTGAAAAAAAATTACCTATCGGTGAATTTGCACTTATAAAAATTACAAACGCTTTTGATTATGATCTTGAAGGCGAAGTTGTACCTGCATCCATTACGGCAACTGCTGATGCTATGTTATAGTGAACCCAACTGCATTTTATTTCAGGCATATCCGGCATATCAAAACAGGTCTTCACCTCTTCAGATCAAACTGATTTTTTGCTAATGCGCTGCTGCTGCACTGTGAACACTTTCACGTATTTCTTCGATCATTTTAAATGAAATAATTATAACTGATAAATCAAAAACCTAACCAGCAGAAAATACTTCAAACAAAAAATAGTTAATAGTAAAATTCAGTATGTGTGAAATTATATTACATGTTTTTCAGGTTACTAAAAAACCTTTTAGTTTCTAACAATATTTAAGAAGATAAAAATCTGTTTGCATTCTTTTACTAAGTTTGAATCTTATGATTGATGAAGAAAGACGGCTTGAAGAAAACAGGCAAAAGCCTATTCCGCTTGTACAATGGGGCCCTTATCTAAGCGAACGGCAGTGGGGCACAGTGCGTGAAGATTACAGCAAAGATGGAGATGCGTGGCATTATTTTCCTTTTGATCATGCGCATTGCAGGGTATATCGCTGGGGCGAAGATGGCATAGCCGGCATATCTGATTATTTTCAGAATTTATGTTTTTCAATTGCCTTATGGAATGGCAAAGATCCAATATTAAAAGAGCGTCTTTTTGGTTTGGGAAATTTTGAGGGCAATCATGGTGAAGATGTAAAAGAGCTGTATTATTATCTTGATAATATTCCTACGCATACACACATGCAATACTTGTATAAGTATCCGCAGCAACAATTTCCTTATGAATTATTGCGTACAGAAAATCATGCTAAAACAAAGCTTGATCCTGAATATGAAATTCTTGACACCGGCATATTTGATAACAACGAATACTTTGATGTTTTAATAACGTATGCCAAGCATGATGATGAAGATATTTTTGTAAAGATTGAAATTACAAACCGCTATCACGAAGCAGCACCGCTAACCGTATTGCCCACTTTACTTTTTTATAACCGCTGGCAATACACGCCTGATATGACAAAGCCATCAATCTCTTTAATAAATAAAAATTATGTTGAAGCAGATCACTACAGGCTGGGCAAACATTATTTATATTTTTTGAATGCTGATGATCGCCTCTTCACAGAAAATGAAACCAATACAGAAATTGTAATGGGTATTCCAAACACTTCCATTTTTACTAAAGATGCTTTTCATAAAGCAATTATTAATAAAGAAAATATTACAGCGCTGCGCAATAAAAAAACAGGAACAAAATTCGCCGCTGTTTACAATCTTAATATTGCTGCAGGCGAAACCAAAACCATTTATTGCAGGTTAAGTAATCGCCTTATTCAGAAACCATTCAGAGCAGGTTTTGAAGAAGCTTTTACAAAACGTAAAAAAGAAGCCGATGATTTTTATGCATCCATCCTGCCAAAAGAAATGAATAAAGATCTTATCAATATTCAGCGGCAGGCAATAGCAGGAATATTATGGAGCAAACAATTTTATCATTTTGATGTTGAGCGATGGTTAACCACAGGTGATGGCATTACTGAACCGAGTATTGAAAAAGCTGCAGGGCGCAACAGTGACTGGAAGCATTTAAAAAATCAGGATATTATAAGTATGCCCGATAAATGGGAGTATCCCTGGTATGCTGCATGGGATCTTGCATTTCAAACTATTTCAATGGCAGTTGCAGATGCAAATTTTGCAAAGCATCAGTTGCTCCTCATCATGCGCGAATGGTATATGAAACCTGATGGACAATTGCCGGCGTATGAATGGAATTTCAGTGATGTAAATCCGCCGGTGCAGGCATGGGCAGCATTGCATGTTTATTATATTGAACAAAAACAAACCGGCAAAAGCGATATACAGTTTCTAAAAAAAGTTTTTCAAAAACTGCTAATAAATTTTACATGGTGGATAAACCGTAAAGACATTAAAGGCAATAATATTTTTGAAGGCGGATTTTTAGGGCTTGATAATATTGGTGTATTCAATCGCAGTTTTAATTACTCAGGCAACTTATTACTTGAACAGGCAGATGGTACAAGCTGGATGGGAATGTATGCTTTAAATATGATGGATATAGCCATAGAAATTGCTTTGTATGATGAAGCTTTTGAAGATACAGCTACCAAATTTTTTGAGCATTTTATTTTTATTGCAGAAGCTTTAAATGAACATAGTTTATGGAACGAAGAAGATAAATTCTTTTACGATGTGCTTAATGTTGCAGGCGCAGAGCCTATGCCTTTGCGCATCCGTTCGATTGTTGGTTTGTCGCCTTTGTTTGCGGTGTCAAATATTTTTCGCGGCGAATTAAATCAATTACCTGATTTTAAAAAGCGCATTACCTGGTTTGAAAACTACCGCAAAAAAAATAATAAGTTTTGGCCTAATGAAGAACGCAGTGAAGAATCAGAAATATTGCTATCACTTGTTCGTAAAGAGCGGCTTATTAATTTGCTTAATTATTTATTAGATGAAAATGAATTTCTTTCACCGGGCGGCATAAGAGCTTTGTCAAAATATCATCTTGATCATCCCTACACTGCAACTGTTGATGATGTTGCTTATACTATTCATTATGATCCGGGTGACAGCACTTCAAATATGTTTGGCGGCAACAGTAACTGGCGCGGACCGGTGTGGATGCCTGTTAATTTTCTTATCATACAATCCATCCGCAAATACGGAAAATTTTACGG
>JBDTLW010000500.1:0-2953 GCA_039934575.1 Parafilimonas sp.
GTTTGTCCAACAATTATGTTATATAAAACTTTAGATAGTTAAGCTGCCTGCATTTATCAGCACCGGTTTGCCAACGACAAATAATCAGTCCTTTTTATTTAAGCAAAATAACATACTGAGTTGATAAGTTACTGTTTTAGAAAAGCAACAATCTTATCCCTTTCAGCATTTGTTATTAAACCCCTGCTTTGCATGTGCATACCAATCGTTTCCCATTGATCGTGTGAAAATGTTGAAGGTGAAGGCGTATTATGACAGCGCTGGCAATTTTCTGCCCATAGCTGTGCGCCTGATTTTGTCGTTATTTTTTCACTGGCTTTGCAGCCATTTAATATTATTGCAACGGAAGCTGTAATAGAAAAAAATAAGATGAGGGTTATTTTTTTATACTGTAAATTTTTCATTTTCCTGTTTTATAATTGAATAGAAAATTGCAGGTATATTGAATTGGTTTGAGTAAGCGCACCCGGCGTGCCACCCAGGTTTTCGCTGATAGTACTTTTACTTTTGATTGCTTCATAAGTAAGATGAACAACTGTTCTCCAGCTAATCCAGTAGTTAAGCCCAACGGCTAAAGAATTATCTTTCATTCCTATTAATGAATTTTGCGGCGTTGTATAATTGCCATACCGTGCAGCAATCTCACAATTTTTAATGAAATTATTGGAAGATAAAACAGGCCTTAATGCAACCATAATATAACCTGTTGTAGTTCTGTTTGAAAAACTATAATTACTCGAATCATCCGGATTAATATAATCTGATTGATTAATGTCAATTACATTATACTGGCCTTTTATATTCAGTTGAAAGGGGTTTATGTTTTCCACAAGATTAAGATCAACAGCAAACATATTTGATTTTGCATTTTCGAACTTCGAACCAGGGTCGCCTAACTTGCCGGTCATGCCTGAAAGCCCAAGTTCAAGCGATGAGTTAGCAAAGGGCAGCCAACCGATTCTTCCGCAAACATTTTTATTGTTATTGGTTGCAGATAAGTTGGCATTTTGAATAGTGCCATCCTGGTTAAGCTGCATACCATTTGAGATAGCAACATCATAGTTCCATTTCATTGTTCCTGTTTGGAACCCACCTTCCGCTTCAACACCGTAATCAGATAAAGGCGGAAGATCAGCAACACCTTCAGGATCAGTTGCCAGTTTATTTATCCAGCCTGCAGCTAATCTTTTACTGTATGTGCCAAAAGGCAACACCAGGTAACCACCCCGGATAATAAGACCGGGCGCAGCAAAATAAGATATATCAGCCCAGTTTACGCCTACCTGGTCACCGGCAAATGTTGGTTCAAATTCCATTAAAAATTTATTGCCGTGCCGCCAGAGGAACAGCGGGCTGAATTCAAAATTGTCGCCATCAACAATACTGTTTGATCGTGTAGTGGTACCATCTGCTTTTATGCTATGGCTTGCAAGGCCAAATGTAACTAAGCCTGCAACCATAAAATTATCTTCACCCGGCTTGCGGTCTGCAGCCTGTTCTTCCAGCACCTGCACACGATTTAATAATGCTGAATCAACAACAGTTTGTTGTGCGCTTACATTATTTTGTATTGAAAAAAGCAATAATGCAGACAGCAAAATCTGGTTATGCGCTTTTAAGTTTAACATGTTTTGATTTTTTATTTTTTTGATGGCTTTGCCAGCGTACGGATATAATTCACCAGTTCCCACCGTTGCGTTTCACTAAAAGCTGCTTTGTATTGCGGCATCGGTGTATGGCCTTCAGATATCTTCCAGAAAAGAGATCCATCGGTTTCGTTTTGAACGGTAGCAGAAGTGTGATCTGCCGGTTTCGGATTCAGCGATGCTGCTGCGGCCCCATCGCCTTTGCCTTTTAAACCATGACAGGGCGTACAATATGTGGTATATAATTTTTTGCCTTCGCTTAATGTTGTGTTGTCGGGCGTCAATGGGTTTTTTACAAGCGTTGCATCGTGTGGGGTTACCCAGGCTGCTTTTGTTTGTGCCGAGAGTGCTGAAGTAAAAAAAATAAAAAGGGAGAATAGGCTTACAGAGAATTGTGTTGTGTAATATTTCATATAAAATGGTTTATTTAACTTGATTGATCAATTACAAATCTATTCTTAAGGTGAAATGATTAAGATGATCAAAATTTGCCGTGAGGATGATTTGGATCATGATTTACATTAAGCTGATTAATAAAAAATGTGGTGAAGTCTCTATACTTTTTTGACGTATTCCACGCAAAAAGATGTGTTATAAAAATAAACACCTGATCTTGTTTCAATGCTTGCTTTTTTTATTACAAAGGTGAATTAACGTACACACATAATACTTACACAATTTGACAAAAAAGTTACATAATTCACTGTATTTATCTTTTCGTTCCTGATGGTCGCTGACCAACAATTGCATTATCCTTTGTAATGTTTCGGAAAAACAAATTCATCTTTCCTGTATAACATAAACATGTTATTGCTTCGGGATTGTAATTGGAAAAACGTATATGGGTTCTATAATCATTCCATCGCTTCGCGATTTAAAAATCTTCTGAACACTTATTGTCAGCGATCAAAAGACGGCAACAGCAATCATTGTAGTTGTGTAACTGCCATTGCCTTCAGGCAGTGGGAAGCAAGCCTTTACTGATTGCTATCATATTTTAAAATGATTCGCATCATTTTATATCTTTTCCATTTCTGTTAACTTTGATTCATGCCTCTAACGATTGTCTGCTTTATTTAACACTGCTGCATTTTTATTTGTAAAAAGAAATGCATGAATAATATAATGTTTTCTACATCTTATTACATCAAAATTTAGAATGCAAACTACGCCTCTGCATTAGTTTGATCATTATTGTTTAACTTATCAGTTCATGTCTATTAAACTACCTTTCCATCTATTATAAGCAACCAAATTGAAACTTTATATTAAATACATGGTAAGCCTTCGTTGCAAAATGATGGTAA
>JBDTLW010000501.1:0-2947 GCA_039934575.1 Parafilimonas sp.
ATTGAAAACCATATCTTCAAAATGACGGCGCACTTCGTTTACAACCTGGTTACTTAAGCGAAGCCTGCCATCATACATCGTCATTAAAATTCCTTCTATCTGCAACTCTGTATTTAAACGGCTTTGCACAATTTTTATCGTGTTAAGTAATTTGCCTAATCCTTCCAAAGCAAAAAATTCACATTGAACAGGAATAGCAACGCTGTCTGCTGCTACCAATGCATTTACGGTAATTAAACCAAGCGAAGGCGAGCAATCAATCACAATAAAATCATACTCATTTTTTATAGGTTCGATTATACGTTTTAATACAAGCTCTCTGTCAGGATAATTGATCATTTCAATTTCAGCGCCTACAAGATCTATATGCGATGGAATCAGATCAAGAAATGGCACATCTGTTTTTAAAACCACTTCTGAAGCTGATGTATTATTCACCATGCAATCGTACAGGCTTTTGGTAATGTTATGCAGATCAAAACCAATACCTGTTGTACTGTTTGCCTGCGGGTCTGCATCAACCAATAATGTTTTAAATTCAAGCACAGCAAGACTTGCTGCCAGGTTTATTGCAGTTGTAGTTTTACCAACACCGCCTTTCTGATTTGCTACACCAATTATTCTTCCCATAAAACCCTAAATCCCCAAAAGAAATTTTGCCCTAAATCCGCTAAAGACGGACTTAAGAAATTAATAATTTTTATATTCCTAAATCCAAATTCCTAATTCTTACTTCCTACTCTCCCACCTCAATTGCCTCTCCAATTGCCGGCAGCAATAAATTTTTACCTGCTGTTTTAAAATCTGCCACTGCTTTTTCTGTATCAATTTTTATCAGATCAAATGTGTTATAGTGAACACCTACTATTGTATTGCAGTTAATAAATTCAGCCGCAATAATTGCATCTGCCACATCCATGGTAAAGTTTCCTCCTATCGGTAATACAGCAAAATCAAGTGTAGCCCAACGCGGAATTAATTGCATATCCATGGTAAGCGAAGTATCGCCTGCATAATAAAAATTTCCTTCTGCAGAAGTAATCACAAAACCTGCAGGATTGCCTGCATACGAACCATCCGGAAAAGAAGAAGAATGAATAGCATTCACAGCCCGCGCATCTCCAAAATCAAAATGTACCGGACCGCCATGATTTAAAGGATGCACTTTTTCTATACCATTTTTTTGCAACCATCCCGCAATTTCTGCAGCGCCAACACATGTTGCCCCGGTGCGCTTTGCAATTTCTATTGCGTCTGCAACATGATCACCATGTCCATGCGATAAAAAAATATAATCAGCTTTTATTTCATCCACATTAATATGGCTTGCAAGCGGGTTGTGTTTTATAAAAGGATCAAACAAAATATTTTTCCTGCTCACTTCAACCGCAAAACACGATTGACCATAGTACGTTAATTTCATATTGATTTTCTTTACAGGGGCACAAAAGTAATTTTTTACGGTTACTGTCTCAACAATATTAGTTTTTTAAGGTTATTTATACACGAATTTTATCAACATCTTATAAAGCTGTTGTGTACTTTGCAAAAAGATTTTATGCGAAACTGGAATGGATGGTGGATAATTATAGTTATAATTTTAGCAATAGATATTTATGTTTTTACTGCTGTAAAATTTTTAACGCATAATAACAGTGATAAAAGCCGCACGATAATTTTCTCTGTTTACTGGCTTATATCGGTTTGTGCTGTTATATTTATCATCGCTTTTCCTTATTCGCAATATTTACAAAACCATATAGTTTTAAGAAACTATGTTTTTGCAATTCTTATAGGATTATTTTTTGCTAAATTAACCGCTGCTGTTTTTTTCCTGATAGACGATATCAGAAGATTTGCCATTTGGTTAATGTCTAAAATTTTTCCAAAGACCGGTGTTGATTTTACGCATGAATCAAACTACATAAGCCGCTCCACTTTTTTAAGCTGGACAGGTTTTGTTTTGGGCGGCGGTTTATTTGCAACATTATTAGTTGGCTTTTCAAATAAATACAATTACAAGGTTAGAAAACTTAAACTTTCTTTCAGCAATTTACCTGCTGCATTTAAAGGTTTAAAAATTGTGCAGATAAGCGATATACACAGCGGAAGTTTTACAGACAAAGCTGCGGTGGAAAGAGGTGTTGCCATGGCATTGAAACAAAAACCTGATCTTATTTTATTTACCGGTGATCTGATAAATGATAAGGCTGTTGAAATGAATGATTACATGGATGTATTTAATAAAATAAAAGCGCCGATGGGTGTGTTCAGTACATTGGGCAATCATGATTATGGTGATTATACAACATGGCCAAGCCCTGAAGCAAAAAAAGAAAATCTTGAACACTTAAAAACAATTCATGCAGAGCTTGGCTGGCGGTTATTAATGAATGAACATGCGATACTTGAAAAGGATGGTGAGCAAATTGCTTTGATTGGAATTGAGAACTGGAGCGCATTTGGCAATTTTCCAAAATATGGCAAAATGGATCTTGCTTATCCCGGAACAGAAAAATATCCATTTAAAATTTTAATGAGTCACGACCCCAGCCACTGGGATGCAGAAGTTCGTCCAAAATATGCTGACATAGACCTCACGCTTGCAGGACATACACATGGTATGCAATTCGGTGTAGAGAACCCGTATTTTAAATGGAGCCCGGTACAATATTTTTATAAAGAATGGGCAGGCTTATATGAAACCGGAAAACAAAAACTGTATGTAAACAGGGGTTATGGTTTTATTGGTTACCCCGGAAGAGTTGGTATAATGCCGGAGATAACGGTGATTGAATTGAGTTGAAAACTTTTGTAGCCAGGCAGCAAAAATTCTTTCTCAAATACGTAATTTTATTGGTCTGAAAACTAACATGAATGACAGCCATTACGTACTCGCTGGTTACACATCGCAATGCAAAATGCATATTGCTGCAGTTTGAACCCA
>JBDTLW010000502.1:0-2941 GCA_039934575.1 Parafilimonas sp.
CTCAGGTGAAACAGATATTTTTTCAAGATTGAATTGCAATCCGGTTTTTTATGGTGATGTAATTTTCGGCAGCCGCATGCCTAACCTGATGTATTTAACTTCTTATGAAAATATGGCTGAACATGATGCGCACTGGAAAAGTTTTGGCGATGATCCGCAATGGAAGCAATTATCCGGCATGGAAGAATACAAGAACAATGTATCAAAAGCAGATATTATTTTAATGCACGCAACATCTTATTCTGATTACTAAAAATGCATAAAAAAATCTGCCAGGTTTTTAAGCATGACAGGTTTTTATTACTATTATATTTCTATATAACTATTCTACCTCAAAACTAAAACCAACAGTTCCCCATGCAAGAGAAACTGTGCCATCATCATCAACTGTAAAAGTCATCTTCTCAACTGCATCATCCGGTGCATCATTGTCAACATCAACACGTAAAACATCATCGGCTGCATTATATTTAAATGCGCCCCATTGGTTCCAGGTTTTATTAAAAATAACAGTCCACGTGTCGCCATGCCAAATAGTAAATAAACCATACTTACCGGCTGGTAAAGGTTTGCCTTCAATGGTTACATCTTTATTTACTTCAAAAACGGTAGCTTCATTTGCGCCGGTACGCCATACTGAATCTTTATGCGGTTCTACACCTTTTTCGCCCATAACACCAATTTCTCTTCCTTTTATTGAAGGCTGGCTGTAATCAATTTTTATAGTTACACCATTTGTTGTAGTAACGGAAGCCGTAGCCGGCGGGCTTGGGCGTTTAGATTTATCTTCCAGCATTTTATCGGTTTGTGCCTGAGCATTTATACCCATTAGCAATACGCCTGAAAAAAGGGCAAGTGATAAGATTTTTTTCATGTTTTTATTTTTTTGTTTTTGTAATTGTAACATGTAATTCGTCATAAAATTTTCTGCATCAGAATATGCTTTCGAAAGAAAATTTTATAGCTTATCGCATGATAATTTTTTTGTAAAAGTTTATTAGCAAAAATCAAGCAAGAAAGATACAATTAAAAGAAAACGTACATAAATGTTGTTTAAAATTATTTGAAAAGAATAAAAGCATTGGGTTTTGTTAAGCTGGCAAAATTTTTAATGCCCAATTAATAAATTTCTTAACAACCAGTTTGCAAAATTTTACTATTGGTACAAGAATTGACCATAAAGAATAAAACTATGTATATGCCTGTTAAAGATGAAATGAATACACTCAGTCAAATAATGAATAAGTTATCAGTAAAAGGTTATGATAACGAATTCAGGTTAACAAAAGATGGCTTTACTACCAAAGACAAATCTTATCAGCCTGCGGATTTAATGATAGTAAAAAGCTATCGCTTTGAAGGAGAATCTGATCCTGCGGATACTTCAATACTATATTTAATTAAAGCCAATGATGGTCTTATTGGTTACAGCCTTGATGCGTATGGCGTTTATACGAATCATGATGAAGAAGGTTATGATAATTTTATAAGGCAGATACCGGTAAAAAATAATGATGCACAATTGCTGTTTGAATTATAATTAATTCCGGTTGAAATATTGAATATCCTTTTCTTGTTCATTATCACGGTTTAAAAAATGAAAATTATGGATGATAAAAAGAATACAACAGCGCCGGAGAATCCATCACAATATGATCTTCCGTTTAAAGAAAAAAATTTAAGAGATAAAAACGATGAAGATGAAATTGAATCTGATGGTTCAGCCAGCGCTTTTGAAGAAACAGAAACTGTGAAAGAAGATAATTTTGATGACCTCTCTGAAAAATAATTTTATCAAATTGTCAGTGTTCTTTCACAAAATCCCTGAAAGCAGCTCCATTTTCTCTTAAATCCCCGGCTACATTTTGCAAAGCAACTGCTCTTCCTTCTCCTCCATCTGCGCTGTAAAAAATGGCATAGCCTAAGTTTGCATTATACACGGCTTGCAATAAACCACGCACCAATGTTGGTGATGTATTAAACACACCAAATTCATTCGACATTACCTGTTTGCCTGTTGCTGTTTTTATATAATTGGCAACAAATTCAAAAATCTTAGTGTCAACAATTGTATCATTTTTATTTATACCGTTTGCGCCTCTTGCTTTAACCGGTTCGTACCAATGGAAGTTTATATAATCAAGATCTAATGTTTTATAAGCCTCAAAAATTTTTCTCCCAAACTCAAGCTGCCGTTTTATCTGCGGATTTGATGTATTGCCTAAGCGCATCATTAAAGCCGGAGGAAAAACGTTCTGTGCAAATTCTTTTGCTTCCTGTTGTTTTCCATGTTGAAGCATATCATCATAAATAATTAAACAAACTTCTCTGTATGTTATGCCGCCATTTGTAACTTTCAATCCTTTGGAATGCGCAACCTGTATTCCTGTTTTTAGTTCATTAATATAATTGTCCGCATCACCGCTGTGATAATTTGGATTGTCTTCTTCATTTTCAATTACCACAACTTCAGGTTTGTATTTATCTAAAATTGAATTGAGTGTTTTGCTGTAAGCAGCCATATCTGTTGGAAAAGGAATTGGTGCAGGCTCACCCGTTGCACTGCGCGGTACGCCTGAATTTATATTCAACAATACTTTTAAACCTGCATCTTTATAAATATCATACGCGTCATTAGATCCTGTCCAACTACTCAAATCAATTCTTGCACGGATATAATTTACACCTAACGCTTTTGCAACTTTTACCTGTTGCGAAGGTGGAAGGATACTTCCCTGTGTTTTTGCAACCATCACACCAAAATGAACAGCTTTACTGGAAGTATCATCAGCATTTTTTTGCTGTTGCTGAGCTGTTGCAGAAGATTGCTCTTCTGAATTTTCTGAAGTAGCGGAAACAGGATCGTTACAATTGTTATTTATAGATGAAAACAAAAGAGAGATCAATAAACATTTCAGGAATTTGCTGGTAATAATGAGGA
>JBDTLW010000503.1:0-2935 GCA_039934575.1 Parafilimonas sp.
CCGAACAAAATGAAGGGAAAATGTTTTTTGAAACGGATGTGTATAGTTTTGGTGTGGTGATGTTTGAATTGCTTGCAGGCATTGTTCCTTTTCCGTTGCAGGATAAAGGCGAAACTTCACGCAATGCGGTAATGCTTGCACACATGGAAACAACGCCGCCAAATCTTTTTACATTAAGAGGAAAAGCTTTACCTGAAACATGGAGCGCTGAAAAAAGAGATAATGAAATGCAGTTGCCGGAATGGATGTTCAGCATGATATACAGATGTCTTGAAAAAAAACCGGAGAACCGTTTTGCAAGTGGCATGGCATTGCATGAATATATTGTTGCCAACAGCGTTTTGTTTTCAGCAAAAGGAGAAAGTGCAGACCATGTAAAATTATTGCAACAGGAAAATAAAAGATTGCTGGAACAAAATAAAAATCTGCAGAATGAATTGCAACAGTTACGCTCAGGTAAAAAAAATATTTCATTATCAACTCTACAAAATAATATAACTGAACACATACCAAAGAAGAAAAGTAATGCGCTTAAAATATTCTTATGGATAATTGCAGGCTTGTTTGTTGCAGCCATTTTTATTTATGCCATTGAAACCAATAATGGAAAATTTATAAACAGTTTTCAAAATAAACCAACAGTTCATACCGATACTTCAAATTCTTTAAGTGCAACAGAGCAACAGCAGGTAAATACACAATTGCAAAATGCAAAAAACTTATTGCGTGAAAATAATAAGGAAGGAGCACTTGATATATATGAACAGTTATCACAACAAAATATTCCGCAGGCATTGTTTCTGTATGCAAACATGGCGCTTCAAAATAAAAATGACCGGATAAATTGTAATGATGCTTTTGACCTGCTTACAAAAGCAAGTGATAAAAATTATTTGCCTGCCAAAACCTTACTTGGTTTTTTATATGTTTATGCTGATGATGAAGCCACGCTTAAACAATTGAATTATTATTCGCGTTGTGTGTTTCCTGCAAATGTTTCCAAGGGTGCTCATCTTTTAATGGAAGCAACTTTAGAAGGCGATGTAACTGCAGCGCAATGGCTGGATAAACTGAATACAAAACAGCAGAAGTAAGAATCATTATGCTTTTTGTAATTTTGCTTAAAATTGAATACTATTTAAAGGATAAAATATTTTAAATATGGAAACTGTTCTCGTAAAAATAAATAATAAAAAGGCTTATAAGCTGCTTGAGGATTTAGAAGATCTGCAGCTTATAAAAGTTTTAGAAAGAAGCACTCAGCCGCACCAAAAGCTTTCTGAAAAATATGCTGGCAAATTGCCTTCTGATATTGCGGATGAACTTCAAAACTTTGTAACGCAAAGCCGCAATGAATGGAACAATCACATTATTTAATTGACACCAATTCTGTTATTGATTATCTCGGCAAAAAGCTTCCATTACAAGGCATGTCTTTTATGAATGATGTTATTGATGCAGCTATTAATGTTTCTGTGGTTACAAAGATTGAATTGCTGAGCTTTAATGCCCCTGAAGAAAATTATAAACTGCTTATTGATTTTATGAATGATGCTGCTGTACTTGATTTGTCTTCAAATATTGTTGATGCAAGTATTGATATACGCAGGAAACACAAAACCAAATTGCCTGATGCTATAATTGCTGCTACTGCTCTTGTATATAATTTTGTTTTAATTACACGCAACATAACTGATTTTAAAGATATTGAAGGCTTACAAATTATTAACCCGCATGATTTGTAAACTACACTTAGACAACTTAATTATTATTCGCGTTGTGTATTTCCTGCAAATGTTTCTAAAGGCGCTCATCTTTTAATGGAAGCCACTTTAGAAGGCGATATAACTGCAGCTCAATGGTTAGATAAATTGAATGCAAAGCAAAAGCAATAATGATTGTTTTACTTGTGTAAATATTTTGCAAATACAGCTATAAGCTATTGCATTCGCGCTACTCAGCTACAGTAGCGTTTTTTTTACTAATCATTTAAAAAGAGCGTATTAAAAAAATTGTTTCAGTTTTTAAGTTGTGTATATTAGCGTAAATACAGCTGTTATGGGCAAGTGTACAAAGACACATTATAATTCATTATTGGCTGCTTAATTATTCCTTGTTTTATAAAATATGGAAGGTAAATATCACTATAGATTGTCCAAAGTTCAGAAGCGAGAAATTGCTCTAAACCTAGTTGGAATTTTGGAAAAAGATGAGAACATAACTGGACAAACTAAAAGATTCATTGGTGATTGGATTCTTACTGACTCCAAGGAAAAGAGGAAGGCATTTTTCGATGTATGGGACATTGTTTTAAAGAGCTTTCTACCAATAACCAGACCCATTTTATTTCGGGCGTGCGACAGAATCAGTAAAAATGGAAGAATAGCAAGCTTTACTGGACGATTAAAGTGTGCAAAAAGATTTAGTAATGGCGAAGGCTCTCTAATTATTTGTGATACCAAAGAAACACTCGCCTTTGAAGAGTCATTTTATAAAGCTGGAGAGTACGCACATACATTTTATCCTCTTATTGATGTTTTAGTAAAAGCAAAAAATGGCGGAGGATGGGGATTTTCTGAAAAGCTCTTGAGTGACTATATTGGAGAAGACGAATACATCATGAGAATTAACTTAGGACAAATGAACTGTGTTAGATGGATCAACAATAACTATTAAAGCGAAAAGAACACCTGCCATAACACGGAAATTATCTTCGGCATTTGTAATTCTGTTGTGCATTGGTTCGGGGCTGGACATTTACTATTTAGCTTTTTGTTGTTATCTTCACCAATAGTTTTTCAATCAGCATTTGTTCCAGGCTTGACCAGTATCTATTCCCCTACTTCGCCAAGCCTCGACCGTTAGCGGCAATGCTAAGTTGTGCCAAGCCCTAAAATAGGTTGACTAAAAATTAAACATTTTTAGCAATACTATG
>JBDTLW010000504.1:0-2934 GCA_039934575.1 Parafilimonas sp.
AATATTAAAGCATCTTCAAGGTATTTAATTTTAATACCTGATTCAACAATTTTTAATTGTAAGGGTTTATCAAAACCGCTAACTGCAGAAATATTGGACAATATGTTTTTCACCATATTAAATTCAAAAGCCATTCCTGAACCTATAACTGCAGATGAAAGACCAAGGGCATTTGCACCTTTACGGAATATATGGTTGTTAATAGCCTCGCTACAGCCATCTAAAACAGCAAAATCCGTATCAATATTTTTTGCAACACGTTTACCCTGTACTGCTTTTGCACCTTTTACAAATGCGTAATTAATCTGCCTGAGAAAATCATCTGAAATAATATTATCTGCATCGCATATTAAAGCGATATCGTAAGGCTTGGTGATTTTTTTAAACGCTTCATTAAGCGCTTTTGTTTTGGTGCTGTTTTCAAAAACAACTTCTATAACATTTACACGCATTTTTTGCAACTGCTGAATTGTTGAGCTTTGAAAGGAATCAGCTATTATATATATATCATACCAGTTTTTTGGATAATCTAAATTCAACAGGTTTTGTGCGGTAGATAAAATAATACCGTCTTCTTTATATGCAGGAACTAAAACTGCAATGCGCTTTACAGGTACGGAATAATTTACTTTATGATTCTTTCTGCGTAATACACCTGCCAGTGAAAAGACAAAAAAGTATATTACCGAAAAACCGCAGTAAACCAGCATGACCAGGAGCGATATTTTTATAATTAGATCAAACATTGTTTTTCTGTATTAATTCTTTTGGGGTTTTAAGTAAAATTTTCAGATCAAACAAAAAGGAGTGCTTATTTGCATAATCTATATCCATATTAATTCTTTCCTGAACGGTAAGATCATAATTAGACCTGCCTTTTACCTGCCATAAACCGGTAATACCGGCAGGAGCAAAAAATCTTTTTGCAGATTTATCTACAGTAATAGTGCAAGCCTCATATAAAGGAAGCGGTCTGTTGCCCACTAAACTCATATCTCCTTTTAAAACATTAATCAGTTGCGGCAATTCATCCAGGCTTATTTTACGCAAAATTTTTCCTACACGGGTAACGCGGGGATCGTCTTTTAATTTAAAAAAGAAGGATGTTTGTTTCTCTTTGTATTCATTCATGTACTTTAAATCAACAATCATATCTTCTGCATTAACTACCATGGTTCTGAATTTGAAAAAGGTAAATACCTTATACCATTCACCTGCGCGTAGTGATCTGTAAAAAACGGGACCTCTGCTCTCTAACTTTATAGCAATTGCAATAATCAATATAAGCGGAGAAAAGAAAAGTAATAAAGCTGAAGAAAGAATTATATCTAAGGTGCGTTTGAAAAAATATTGATAATTCAGTGTGCTTTTTTTAGGTAGTTCAACATGGTAAGGCAATTTGTTCTGAAAAAACTTATACTTTTTGAGTATTTTAATTTTATCAGTTAAATCGGTTACAGACGTATCACAGGAAATAATATCATCAACACCTTCAATGCGGCGTAATGGTACTGTTTGGTGCAGATGCTCTTTTAAAATTAATAACAGTAACGGTGTATTATTTGATATTTTTTTAGAAATCAAGAAGGTACTGAAATCAGAAACAGATCTGGCGTTTATTTCAGCGTCACAAATAATAGCATCGAAAAAGACATTTACAGATGTGCTTAAAAGTTCTTTAGCTTCTGTAATATCCCGGGCAATAATTAAATCTACTCCTGCAAAACATATTTCACCTTTTTCCAATGCATCAAGCGATAATACCAGCAATAGCTTTAATTTTTGCTTTTGCGGCAATTTTTTTACACCGAAAACGTCCGCAGTGGTTTTTGTTAATGGATTTAATAAAGTGTTCATAAGTGGTTTAGTTGTTACATGGCATTTCTTGTGCCGTAAGGTTTAGAATAGTTGAATCTACCGTGCTTTTAAGGAATAAAGGGTCGAAAGGCTTGTTTATAATTTTAACTGAAAGAAACTCATTTGATAATTCGGATGATGCTATACTTGATACAACAATTACGGGAATATTTTTATAAACAGTACTGGTTAATAAATGCTTTATAAACTCATATCCGCTTATATTTTCCATTAAAATATCACTGATTATTAAATCAGGCATTAAACCCTGCGAAAGAAAACACATAGCTTCCACGCCATCACTGGCTGTAAGCACTGTATATTTTTTCTCAAAAAGTTTTTTTAATAATAAAACCATTACTTCATCATCATCAACTATTAACAGTGTATTTTTCATCGCTTATTAAATTGTTTATAGTTTATCTTAATTTAACAGTATAAAATTAACGGGAGATTTGACCTTAATAGCAGGAACTTGGTAAACGATAAAAAAATGCTCGTGAACGCGGAAAAACGCTGGGGTAAATTATAACAGGAAGTAGTTAATGATTAATTGATTAGGTATAAATTGCGCTTATGCTTATTTGGAAGTGTATTTTTTTTGTGGGCATTTTCATTATTTTCTACAACTATGCAGGCTATGCAGTTATAGCTTACATCATTAATAAAATTGCTCCAAAATTTAATAATGTAGCTGTTTCTGAATATTATCCAACTGTTTCCTTTATTGTTGCAGCGTACAACGAAGAGCAAATTATTGAAAAAAAAATTCAGAACTCCCTGAAGCAGGTTTATCCATCAGAAAAAATTGAATTCATTTTTATTACAGACGGCTCTGCAGATGGTACGGTGTCAATAATTGAACGATACCCGGAAATAAGATTGATGCATAGCGACGAAAGGAAAGGTAAGTCTTCGGCTTTAAACAGAGCAGTACTGGTTGCCCAAAATGATATTCTAATTATCAGCGATGCTAATACTTTTTTAAATACGGAAGCTATAAAATATATAACCCTTCATTATAAAGATGAATTAACCGGTGGTGTTGCAGGCGAAAAAAGAGTTGTGGAATCTCCG
>JBDTLW010000505.1:0-2932 GCA_039934575.1 Parafilimonas sp.
GAAATTTACTAATAAGCCTCCGGCTTCAATGGACAGGCCGACAAAGATGAGCCAAACGACAATATATAACCCCCAAAATACGAAGTTGTTTGCTTTTGACATGATTGATAAATTTTAAATTGATATCGCAAACATAATAAATATTCATTGATAAACAATAAATATTTTATGTTTTTTAATAGATATTTGTTGACATGAGATTTATTAAAAGGACAGTTGATGGGGAGGCGTATATAGTTGATGAATGTTTGACGATAATAATAACAGGAATTTTTGATCTTATTTTTTTTAAGATATGAACAGAAATTTTACTGAATAATTGCAATACTTTTCTGTTGTAATTTAAATCCGTAACTGTTCTTTAAACTTTCATTATGATAAACAGACAGTAACTAACTCTGTCAAATAATATATTTGCAGCAAATCTTTTTAATGAAAAAAAATATTTTTTATCTGATTGCAATTTTAATGGCATGCACAACCCTAAACGTAAATGCACAAAACCTTTCACAAAAACTTCCCTTGGATTCTGCTGTTCGTGTTGGTAAATTATCAAACGGACTTACTTATTATATAAGACATAATGAGAAGCCTGAAAAAAAAGCAGAGATGCGGCTGGTAGTAAATGCTGGTTCAATATTAGAAGACGCCGACCAGCAGGGGCTTGCACATTTTAATGAGCACATGGCATTTAATGGCAGTGAACATTTTAAGAAAAATGAACTTGTAGATTTTCTGCAGGATATTGGTGTACAATTTGGCGCAGATCTGAATGCATACACAGGTTTTGATGAAACAGTTTATATTTTGCCAATCCCTTTAACTGATACTTCTAACTTCAGAAAAGGCTTAACTGTATTGCAGGATTGGGCAGGTGGTCTTTCATTAGATAATGACCAGATAGATGGCGAACGAGGCGTAGTACTTGAAGAAAGCCGACTGGGTAAAGGAGCTGAAGACCGCATGTTTCGTAAAACATTTCCTGTTCAATACCAGGGTTCATTATATGCACAACGTTTACCTATTGGTAAAGACAGCATCTTAAAAACTTTTCCTTATGATGCAGTAAAACGTTTTTATCATACATGGTACAGACCCAATAATATGGCGGTTATAATTGTTGGTGATGTTGATGTAAATAAAACAGAACAATTGATCAAACAATATTTCAGCGGTTTAAAAAATCCTGCAAACGAAAAGAAAAGATTTTATGCTGATGTACCTGCACGCACAAAAGATGAAAGCATTGTTGTAACAGACAAAGAGGCAACTAATTTTTTTGTTGAAGTTGATTATCCTTTTTATGCTATAAAGCCAGAAGTTACATTGGGTGATTACAGGCATGATCTTCTGAAAAGTCTTTTTACTTCTATGCTTAGTCAAAGATTATCTGATCTTACAAAAAGCGAGAACCCTCCCTTTCTATATGCTTCTGCAAGCTTTAGTAACAGCTATGCAAGAGGGTATGAAAATTTCAGTGGTTTTGCAGTAGCAGGCAAAAGCGGACCAGATAGTGCATTATATGCTTTAATGCATGAAATTGAACGTGTAAAACAATTTGGCTTTACTGAGGCTGAACTTGAACGTGCAAAAAAACAACAGCTTGCATTTATTGAAAAGGCATATAATAACAGAACAAAGGAAGAATCGGCAAACTATGTACAGGAATACATCAATAATTTTTTATCGCAGGAACCATCTCCGGGTATTGCAGCAGAATATAATTATTATAATACACTGTTGCCTGCAATTAACTTAGATGAAGTAAATGCGCTTATTGATCCTTTAAAACAAAATCCACACATTTTTGTAAGTCTTACTGGTCCATCTGAAAGCAATTTTAATTTACCAGACAGCACTAAACTGTTACAGCAAGTTTATGCGGCAATGAAAGTACCCGTAACGCCTTTTACAGAAAAAGCCATTGCATCTTCATTAATAAAAAATAAACCTCAGGCAGGAACAATAACAAATGAAGTAAAGAATAACATGCTTGGCACAACGGAACTAACATTTTCTAATGGTGCTAAAGTTGTTTTAAAGCCAACAGATTTTAAGGATGATGAAATTTTATTAACCTCATTTCACAAAGGCGGAACATCGCGTTACAATGCCATTGATAAATACAATGCGACGTATGCATCTGCCATTGTGCAGCAAATGGGAATAGGCGACTTCTCTCCCACTGATCTGTCAAAATATCTTGCAGGAAAAAATGTAACTGTTTCACCACGCATAACCGGTTTAAGTGCAAGTGTAAGCGGCAACAGCAGCGTAAAAGATTTTGAGACCATGCTGCAGCTTGTTTATTTATACCTGACATCTCCAAGAAAAGATGAAGGGCTTTTTAATGCCTGGAAAGAAAAACAAAAATCTTCAGTACAGTTTGCACTGCAGGATCCGCAAACATCTTTCGTTGATACATTCTATCAAACGCTGTATCAAAAAAATCCTTTAACGCCGGTTATCATTGCAAAGCCTTATTATTTTGATAGTATTAATTTAAACCGTGCACTTGAAATATATAATAGTCAGCTTAGCGATGCAAATGAATTTACTTTCATTTTTACAGGAAGCTTTAATGTTGATTCTATAAAGTCATTGCTCGCCACGTACATTGGCGGATTGCCGCATACAAATAATCAAGCATTATTTTCTGATAATGGTGTACGACCAATTAAAGGCGATATTGATTTGAATGTGTATAAAGGCTCAGAAGATAAAAGCCTCATCATAAAATACTATTCCGGAGAGGTGGCTTATGATGCGAATCTCGCTTTAAAAGCACAGGCGCTTACTGAAATTCTCAACATAAAAATTATTGATGACCTGCGCGAAAAACTGGGTGCAATATATGGCGGCGGTATTTTTGGCGGATTAAGTAAACTGCCGTATAATAGTTATTCATTTGTATTGCAACTGCCTTGCGGTC
>JBDTLW010000506.1:0-2924 GCA_039934575.1 Parafilimonas sp.
CGGCCTGCGACAACACCCCCACCAGCCCCTTCTACGGGAACTGCTACACCGAATACGACGACACCAGCGCAGGCAACAGGCTCCACATGGCGACGTCGACGAACGGCGGCCTCAACTGGACGCAAGCGACCGTCGTGAACACGTCAGCGATTGGCGGCCAGCCCGTGGTGCAGCCCAATATCCGGGTTCATGCACATACGCGCCGTTTCTTACGGTCCATTCATCACCTATCCAAAGATAATTTGTATGCGGCGCTACAGGTCTTTCCGTTACAACAACTGCAGGTCTTACTTTAACATACACCCTTGTTTGTGCCTGGCTTGTTATACCAACGCCAAGAAGAATAAACATTGCGAGCAGGTATTTACACAATTGTTTCTTCATAAATTTTTATTTTTATTTTAATGATTACAGAAAAACAAACGGCGTGCTGAAATGAAGCTTTACCGTTCATTTATAATTTAAGTTTTCTTAATTAACATTTAGAGTGTTGAACTCTATTTGAATTTGTTCACAATGTTCTTAAACGTAGAAGTAATTGAATAAATTTAACTTTGCGAACGTCATTGTAAAGAATGAGAAATCTCTCGAAATTGAGACTGAAGGAAATTCAAGAGACCTCTCTCTTTACGTCGAGGTGACGCTTCGGAAAGCGGATGAAAATATTACTAAGAACTTCATTGCACAAGACCTTAACATGTTCAATTTTATTTAAGCGGAAAAAATAATCCTGCCTGGAAATTGACATTATTAAAATTGCCAAAGCCATTGCGGTTATAAGAAACCATATTATAATTTGCACCAAGCCTGAAACCAGCATTGGGGCGAACTCTATTGAATGGAACTGATATTCCTGCTCCGCCCTGCAGCATAAATGAGGCACTGTTATCTGTGCCGCCAAACTCACCGAGATATTGCGTAAAACTCGTAATACCTAAACCTGCACCTGCGGAGATGTAAGGTTGCACAAGAGATTTTTTTCCTGCTAAAGGATATACTTCTGCTCTTGCAAGCACGGGCATTACCTGAACTGAATTACTTAACACTGCAGACGTAGTTTCTTTATCGCCTGTATTGTATAATGATCTTGGATATTTCTGATAAAAGTCCTGAAAGCCTAAACCTATACCAACAGATAATTTATCATTTACATTATACAATATATCGCCGGTTACACCTCGTGGTGAACCATTGTTTATTACATCATTTTTAAAACCTCCAAGAGGTACAGCATAGCTGTATTGAAGATTCATTTTTACTTCGCCTTTTTGCGCATTCAATTGTGATACTGCAAGAATGCATATAATAAAAGGCAATATTTTTATCGCTTTCATCTGTTTATTTTTTTATTGTTTATTAATTGTCTGATGAAACTTACTAATAGCAAAATTTCAAGTCTTGTGTTATCATATAATGAAAATTTTTCCATAGACATTTTCATAAATAATCCTTTTAATTATTCGCTTGTAAATAAGTTGATTGATTGAACAATGCCTGTACGCTGGCATCAGCAGTAGATGAATTAAAAATACCTTCACCTCTTATCAAACCATTCCATATCACATCTATTTTTCCTTTGCTGCCAGCATTTTTCAGATCAAGCATATCTATACTTATGGCGCCTTCAGTTACCTGGTAAATACCATAACTTGAAGGAATATAATAACCATAGCCTCCATAACCCCAATAATAAGGATCCCAATAGCCACCATAATAATTCCAATAATCATCATAGCTGAAAAAACCTGTAGTTGTATTGTAAATACGGTTTACATCAACACCTATATCTGGATTATCTGTTTTAGTTACAAGTGTATAGCCACGTTGCTGCATATACTTATTTACTGCATCAATATATGCCTGGTCAACTGGCTGAAGATCTTTAACAGAGTTGCCATTATCCAATACAACAACAGAATCAGAAATGCTGTACGTTTTATAACTGCTGAAATTTACGGTTGAGTCGCTGTTTGTAACGTAAATTCTCGTTTCTTCCGGGTTCAAATTATTCAATGGCTCTTTAGTGCAGCCAAAGAAAGTTGCAGTACAAACAGAGAAAACTGCAAGCATTAATTGTTTTCTTTTCATGTGTATATATTTTAAAGTAAAATTTAAATCATGTGCACAAATAATTTTGCAAAGGGTTTATAATACACAAATAGGATTGTGTTTGCAGAAAAGGTTTAATGATTGTTTTCTTTTTAAAGTTTCTTTATAAAAAAACCGGTTGAAAACCGGTTTAAATTATTTTAAACAAATAGCTTAAAAACTTCTATGCATTTCTGCCGCCAATAACAGCAATCAATATAGAAATTACAGCAAGCACAAGTAAAATATGAATTATACTGCCTGCGGTGTAAACAAAAAATCCAAGTACCCAACCTATTACAAGAATAACTGCGATGATGTATAAAATACTTCTCATGTTTAATTTTTTAAAAGTGAATAATTGACTATTAAAATGTAAAAAACATGCCAGTTTGTTTTGCTCTATGCAAGCCATAATTATTGCTTCATAAATAGCAGTAACGTGAACTATATTCCTCAAAAAAAATATCAGATTACCTTAATTGGTAGTGTAATGGTAAAATTGGTTGATTTATTAATTTCAGAGCTTACTTCAATGCTTCCATTGTGTGCCTGTATAATATTTAATGTAGATGCGAGACCTAAACCAATGCCATTGCGTTTAGAAGTATAATAAGGCTCAAATAATCTTGGTATATTCTCTTCGCTTATGCCGGAGCCATTGTCTGTAATTTCAATAATGGCATGATCATTTTCTTTTTTAATTCTTATAGAAATTCTGCCTGTATTTTCTTCAACAGCTTCTACAGCATTAATTAGAATATTTAAAAGTGCAATTACCATTTTTTCAAAATCGCAATAGACGTTTATAATTTCAGATGGATAATCAACCTGCA
>JBDTLW010000507.1:0-2915 GCA_039934575.1 Parafilimonas sp.
CCGATCACTTGCCCAACGAAGGAATCTTGAATACATATCATACAACTTTGTCTTTTGAGCAGTACTATTTTTAATATATGTTTCCTTTATCCTTTTATCAATTGAAGGATATTCTCTATTCTTATTATTTTCATTTTCATTTAACTGGTTGGCATTGTATGGCGGGTTGCCGATGATAACAGAAATCTTTTTTGCATTCTGCTTTTTTATGCGCTCTGCATTTTCACTGCTTAACCCAAACATAGAATGCTGCATTCCTGTGTAAGCAAGCGCGCCGGTATTATCAAGCGTATCAACAAAACAACTGTTGGTAAACTCTTCGTAATAACCCATCTTTTGCTTAAATGTAAATTCAATGTTCAGGTTGCTGATGTAATAAGGCAGAATGGCAACTTCGTTTGCATGTAATTCATTTTTGTATTTATATGCAAGATGTTGTTTGGGAATATGATCAATAATATCTGTAATAAAAGTTCCGGTGCCTGTTGCAGGATCGAGTATCTCCACATTTTTATCAGAAAGCGTTTTGCCAAAATGTTTGTGCAGTAAATGGTTTGTGCTTTCAATCATAAACTTTACAATCTCATTCGGCGTATATACAACACCCAGCCTGTCTGCCGCTTTTGGATTATACACTTTATAAAAATTCTCATACAATACTTTTAAGAATTTTTGTTTTTCATGATGATCGCCAATGCCTGCAGCCGTTGCATTAATAGTATCGTAATAATGTTCAATGCTGCCCAATAAATTTTTACGTTCGCTGTATGTAAATAAAGTGGAGATAAGTTTTTCAAGTTCTGCAGCAATGGTATTATGACGATGAAATTCAGGATCGTCAAATATTTTGTTGAAGATGTCGCTGGTAAGAATATGCTGAATCATCATTTCCCGTACATCAGCCAATGTAAATGCGGGATTTATTTCTGCCTGGCAAAGTTTTAAGAAAACATCTCTTGCTTCAACATAAGCAATGTTTTTATTGCCGGCTTCTTCAATGCGTTTGCGGAATGTTTCAACAATGTTTGGAATATCTGCTTTAAACTTTTCAATCGCATCTTCAAACTTGTAAATGGTTTCGTTCTTAAAAGAAATAAATTCTTTTATTATTTTATCCAATGCAGCTTCATCTTTCATCGGCGCTCTCATCACTTCTTCACCGCGCTGAAACAGAATAGCCGTCTGCGAATCTTCAAATAAAATATTGGTAAGCGGGTAACCTTTTCTTTGCTTAACATCTATCTCATCATCAATATCATCTTTTTCATCTTTACTTTCCCATAAGCCTATTTCGATTCCCCATAAATTTTTAAGAATGCCATCAGGTCTTACTTTAACGCCTTTGGTTCCCATCGTGGTAACTTCTCTCACCACTTCATAATTCTGCCTGTGTGCATAATCATTCAGCAACATCCAGAAATAACTTTTAATTGTTTCTTCATTTTTGCTTTTGCTAAAATCAAATGAACGTTCAAGCTGGTTATAATACTGTTGAATAAGTGGTTTGGACATTTTAAAATTTAGATGTTAGTAGTCAGCCATAAAACTAAACATTCTCTTTATAAATTGCAAGCCTTTTGCTATTGGGACCCCTGCTTGCTTAAGATTCCGGCGGAGGTTCGTATGCATGCATATTAAGCTTTTAAAAACTTTTTTTGTTGCCTTAAAAACAAGGTGTACAAGTGAGTGGCACAACAGGCGATGCCATGAAATGCATATGTTGAAATACAAATAATAAATACCTGCATTCAGTGAAACTAAAAACCAAAGCCGGAATACAAATAATAAAAAGCAAAACAAAAAAGCTCCGTGCTATAACCCGGAGCTTACATAATTTATTTAAGTAAAAAAATCTAAAACTTCTCTGCAATCCTGTAGAAAAGAATTTCAGGGGTGCTGTCAACACCGCCGTCTGTCATCAACTTTTTTAGATCCGGAGATGCTATCCTGGCTTTTGCTTTAGCCATATCGGTAATAACAAATACAACACTTACTATGTTGGGATCTTCAATGCCGCGGGCCATAGCACGGTCAATAAGGCCGTTTGCGGCTCTTGTGTCTTTGCCTTCGCTATCATAAACTTTTTTCCATGCATCGAAATCTTTTACGTGGTGTGTTACAGATACGCGCTGATCTTGTGATACTTCAGTTGTATCGCTTTGAATAACGTGCAGGAACTTTGGCGTTCCAACTATTCCTGTCTGGTGCAAGGCTGTTTTAAGTTGTGATGATGAATAAAACGCTTTAACCTTTTGTGCGTCATCAATTTTTGAAACTACAATTACCATGTTTGAATCGGCACCGAGTCCACGGTCAAGAACATATTTATGAATACCATTTGCCAGACGTGTAGAATCGTGGCTCATAAATTCTTCGTGCCATTTTGCATAATTTTTTACTTTGAATTGCAAACGCACAATATCGAATGGCATGAACACCGGTGCTGTAACAGTTGCCATTGAATCTGTAGTTGCAGTGCCTGCACTTGTATCTTTTGCCTGGTCATTTTGTGAACCGCTGTTGCAGGAAAATAACATCATGAAAACTGCTGCAGCAAGAAAATAATTTTTTTTCATTACTTGTTTTTTTGTGAGTTATTAATATTGCTATTTCACAGGTATTAAAGCAGGGGGTTAGGCGGGATATAATTTCACATACATAGTTACATGCTTTATTCTGTTCTTTCAAATTTTATTTTTTTTCTACCGGTTGGTATCCCTACCAACCGAAATCGGCGGGATTAATTTTATAAATGTATTTAGCATTTTTATGAAGCATCATCTTTATAATTTCTATGCAGTGTGTAAATTGGAAAATCAAAATCACGTAAAATTAAGTCTTCATAATAGCAGTAATAACATAAAACTAAACAATGCATTTTAAAACACAAACCTATACACCATCGTCGCTTAAGT
>JBDTLW010000508.1:0-2914 GCA_039934575.1 Parafilimonas sp.
CGAAACAGAAATGAGCTTCTGTGTATCATTCAGTTTTTTTATGGTCATAACAATGCAGCCATTTTAGGTAAAAAAATGATAAGACCAACAAGTACACTGATAATTGAAACAAGGAGTACAGCGCCTGCTGAAACATCTTTAATTGTTTTTATTACAGGATGATATTCCTTATGTACGAGATTGCATATATGTTCAAGAGCGCTATTTATCATTTCCAGTCCAAGAACGGCTCCAATGCACAGGAGAATAAAAATCCATTCAATTGAAGACAGGCGAAAATATAAGCCTGCAAGTATTACAAGGGCAGCAACACAAGCCTGTATTTTTCCATTACGTTCCGTTTTAAAAAAATATCTGATGCCGTTGAATGCTGTTATGAAAGTTTTATTTAATGCCTGCCTGTAAACAATGGCTGAATTATTTTGAATCATAGTTTAATATTTAATCTTCAAAATTGTCTTTGTTATATTTAAAAGTTTTAAGCACAATAAAAAGAATTCCAAAATAGGCCAGTCCGCAAAGAACAAGTATGTAATGTCCTTCTGCTTCTCTTACCACCGGTAAGGAAAGCATGGAGTGAAGTATAATTTTTAAGCGTATCATGATATAAAAGTTTGTTTTTGTTTGATGGTAATTCTGTTATCTGTATTCATTTTTTTTATTGTTTTTGCAAAGCATTAAGAGTCATTTGGCAATTCTTTTTGATAAATAAACCTGTACTAAAAAGTGCAGGAGCAAAACTCCCATGCAGGCTATCCATGCAATACCAATCATTTTTATAAGATTGCTTTCACGAACCTCTGTTTCTTTTAATGATCTGCCCGCTGCCACAAACCCAACATAGGGCGAGTTTACTTTTTCAAACACCATTGCCATGCGCACATCTTTTTGCGGCTGCCAGGTTAAAATGTCTTCATCGTTTGCCTTTGTAAAATTAAATATGCCTTGAGGCGGTTGCGGAGCACTTCCGTTTAACAGACCTGTTGATTGTATTGGCTTACCGTTTCTGTCAAAAATTTCTGTAAACAGGCCAAGGCTTTCTGCTATATCAATTGTATCTGCAGGTAATAAGTTTTTTATGGATTTGTCTTCATTTAACGCATTGCTTATATCTCTTGCAATTTGCAGTTGCGGATCGTTTGCAGCAGTACGATAAGATTGTTGCACCGAAGCATAGATGAGCAATAAAACAATAGTAATTATTATTGCTGCTGCAAAATGTGTAATGAATGAGATACGGTTCATAAATTTTCAATCTTTTT
Source organism: Parafilimonas sp. (assembly GCA_039934575.1). Classification (GTDB taxonomy): domain Bacteria; phylum Bacteroidota; class Bacteroidia; order Chitinophagales; family Chitinophagaceae; genus Parafilimonas. Next base: position 1,263 of record JBDTLW010000508.1, read on the forward strand.
AGTGAATATGGTTATTGTTTATTCTATTTCTTAAATGCAGAAAACTATTTACCAATAAAAGTCCTATCAATATAATAGCTGAAATTTTTTCTGGCAGCGTACCGCTGAAGTGCTCATCAATTGCATTATATAAAACCCATAAAATAAAAAGGAGGTTGCCCGCAACAGCAGCCAATTTTAAAAATGAAATGAGGTTTGTTTTTCCCTTTTCCATGTTGATATTTTTAAAAGCACTTTGAATTACAAAGTTTATTAACAAAAAAATTACCCCATATTTTTTATAATGCTTTCTAAAGCATCAAGATGATTACGAAAAGCTTTTTCCCCGGCTTTAGTAGCCAGGTAAATCGTATTTGTTTTTCTGCCGATAAATCCTTTCTGCACTTTAATATAACCGCTTTCTTCCAGCGCTTTTATATGGCTGGCGAGATTTCCATCTGTAACATTTATTAACTCTTTCAAATCATTAAAATTTATTGATGCATTTACCATAAGCGCACTCATTATGCCTAAGCGTATGCGGCTGTCGAATGTTTTATTTAAATTTTCAATCGGATTCTTCATCGCTTACTTTCTCAGTTTCTTTCATTATTCATTTCATATTTCCACCACATAAATGCACCATAAAAAATATGCAATAATCCAAAACCCGTTGCCCAGAAATATAAACCCTGTCCTATAAAAAACAAATTAATAATACCAAGCAAAATTTCTCCATAACCCAGGTACCGTGTTTCAGGCAATGTGTATTTGCTTGCGTTTAAAACACCTAATCCATAAAATATTAAACAACCCGGAGCAACAAAACCATACACACCATTTTTAATCAATGCCAATAAAAAAAAGCCGCCGGTTATCATGGGCACAATTACATTAATTATTAATCTTCTTGCTGTAATACCCCATATAGGCACATTGGTTTTTTTGCTGCGGCGGTAAGTAAAAAGAAATGCAGATACAAGCGCTGCGATAAATGTAACAACAGCTATTTGAAATAAACGGCTGTGTATAAAATCACCATACAAAATAGAATCAGCATTTTCGATAGTTCTTTTTAAATGATGTACAGCAGATTTATTTCTTTCAATAACATCTGCGGAAAGCCATGCGCCTATTAATGCGCAGATACCTGCAGATATACCGCTTAAACCGCTTAAACTTATAAAGCGGCTGCTGCGTTCCATCATTTGTTTTATGTCGCGCAGCTCGCTGGAAAGCTTCTCTGAATCATTCATAAAAAGCACTTTGAAATACAAAGTAAATGTACTGTATTCATTTGGCGAAATATTTTTTATGGAATATTGTGTTAAGAAAAGTTATCTCCTACTGAAGCACTTCACTCAGCTTTTGTTCCAATGCTTCGCCGCGTAATCCTGAGGCAATTATTTTTCCCTGTGGATCAATTAAAACATTAAATGGTATGGCATCAAACTGGTAAGCTGTCGCAGCCTGGCTTGGAGATTGAAGGTCGCTCATGTGGCTCCATGTAAGATGATCAGACTGTATTGCTTTAAGCCAGGCGGCTTTATCATCATCAAGCGAAACACCAAGTATATTGAAATTTTTATTTTTAAATTTATTATATGCTGCTACTACATTTGGATTTTCCTGCCTGCATGGGTTGCACCAGCTTGCCCAAAAATCAACCAATA
>JBDTLW010000509.1:0-2914 GCA_039934575.1 Parafilimonas sp.
AAGTGTATCGCAATACCGGCAAGCTAATGGAAAAATATAACGTTATTGATACGCACCTTACTGCAGGCGGTGGCGAATATCCTTCACAAGATGGCTTTGGATGGACGAATGGTGTGCTGCTTAAAATAATAAAAACCTATGGATTAAGTTAATGTTTAAAATAAATCAACTATTACTTTTGATTTTTTAATACTGTAATGATATCTCCTCAAACCATAGAACAAATTACAAACCGTATTGACATTATTGATGTGGTGAGTGAATTTGTAAAGCTGAAAAAACGCGGCGCAAATTATCTTGGCCTTTGCCCTTTTCACAATGAGAAAACACCATCATTTACTGTATCACCTTCAAAAGAAATTTATAAATGTTTTGGATGTGGTAAAAGTGGCAACACGATTACTTTTTTGATGGAGCATGAGAAATATTCTTATGCTGAATCTTTAAAGTGGTTAGCGCAACGTTATAATATTGAGATACAGGAAACTGAAGTAAGCGATGAAACACGCGTGATACAGCAGGCTGCTGAAAGCCTTCATGCAGTAAACAATTTTGCACAGAAATTTTTTACAGAACAATTATTAAATACGGAAGAAGGACAAAGCAATGCGTTAACTTATCTTGAAGAACGTGGCTATGATGAAAGCATCATTCAAAAATTTCAGCTTGGTTATAATCCCACACAAAAAAATGTTTTTGCAACAGCAGCTTTGCAGCAACAATTCAATAAAGAAATTTTATTGAAAAGCGGTTTGGTGGTTGAAAGAAATGATGAGTTGTTTGATAATTATCGCGGCAGAATTATTTTTCCAATTCATAACACAACCGGAAAAATTATTGGCTTTGGTGCGCGTGTTATCGGTAGTGCAGATAAAGCGCCTAAATACATTAACACGCCTGAAAATGAAATTTATGTAAAGAGTAAAATTTTATACGGGGCTTATTTTGCACGTCACTCAATTGATAAGAACGATGAATGTTTATTGGTTGAAGGATATACAGATGTTATCAGTTTGCACCAGGCAGGCATTGATAATGTTGTTGCAAGTGGCGGCACATCGCTTACTGCAGATCAGCTTCGCATTGTAAAAAAATATACAAATAATCTTACCATAATTTATGATGGTGATGCAGCCGGTATAAAAGCAGCCATGCGTGGTTTGGATATGGCTTTGGAAGAAGGACTAAATGTAAAGCTCGTATTGATTCCTGATAAAGAAGATCCTGATAGTTATGTAAAAAAAATTGGCGCTTCAACATTCAAAAAATTTATTGAAGAAAATAAAAAGGATTTTATTCTTTTTCAGTTGGAGATTTTATTAAAAGAAGCAGGCAATGATATAACGAAGAAGAATGATGCTGTAAATCAAATTGCTGAAAGCATAAGCAGAATAAATAAAGCGGAAGATTTTACACGCAGGCAGTCTTATATTCATGAGAGCGCAGGCATATTAAAAATTGATGAAGAAGGATTAATAAATCTCGTAAATAAATACGTAAGAGAAAGAGCTGTTAAGGAAGAAAAACATCAGCCAAAAACAGAAACACAAGAAGGAACAAGTGCTGAATCGGAAGAGAATAATTTATTTTTTCAGCCAGATGATGCACAGGAAAAAAGTGTGCTGCGTGTATTGCTTGAATTTGGCTTGAATAATTGGAATGATGAACAAACTGTTGCTGAACATATTTTTAAAGAACTTGATCAGTTCAGATTTGATAATGCTGATATGGAGCATTTGTATGAAGTGTATAAAAAGCAATATGAACAAGGTTTAAATCCTTCAGCAAAAAAATTATTATATCATGAAGAGGAAAGAGTAAGAACGCTTGCTGTGAATGTAACTTTATTTCCTTTTGAATTAAGCCAGCGCTGGGATGAGAAACTTGAAAACATTAAAGTGAATGATGTTGACAGGAGCTTACAGGATGTTATTATGAGCCTGAATTATTTTAAGCTGCATAAGATCAAAAAAATGTTTGAACAAAATCAGCATGATATAGAGCAATCAAAAAATTGGAACCAAACGCTGCAACTGATGGAAGTACACAAACATTTAAAAGGAATAGAAAGAGAAATTACACAGCAGCTTGGAACAGTAATTATGAAATGAGCCATTAGAATCAAATTCAAACCAAGCGAAAAATGTTATTTGGCGAATTCCATGTGGCAATTAAAAAAAACGAAAAATAAACACATGAAATAATGCTTTAAAATTCCCCCAAAACATAAGAAGCAATAAAACTCATACAAAAAAATACTTTTTAAATACAATTAATTAGTTAAATTTTGTTCTCTATTTTTTTAATCCTTTAATTATTAATCATGAAAACATTTTTACGATCTGCTGCTTGCATACTTCTTTTTTTGATTACAGAAAATATAGGTGCACAAGTAACCAAACTTTCAAACAACACTAACATAATGGCATCTATTACGCTTGGTAATAAAGCCTTGCTTGAAACGGATAAAGATTCTATCTGGGTTACAGATGGAACCGCTGCGGGCACATTTAAACTCAGAAATGATGTTGCCACAACTGGTGAGGCTGTGGTGTATAAAAACAAAGTTTATGCGGGCGGCGTAACTGCTGCTAAGGGTGCAGAGCTTTGGGTTTCTGATTGCACTACATCGGGAACAAAATTGTTTAAAGACATCAACCCCGGTGCTGCAAGCTCTTTTCCAACTAATTTTTTTGTTTTTAACAACCTGCTTTTCTTTTTTGCAGTAACTAAAGGTAATGGCTATGAATTATGGAAGAGCGATGGCACTGCTGCAGGAACTGTAATGGTGAAGGATATTTACGTGGGTAAAGGAAGCAGTTATGATTCAACTCTTAGCAATTTTTTCTATCCTGCCAACGGCCTGCTTTTTTTTGAAGCCAATGATTCTACACATGGCAATGAACTATGGAAA
>JBDTLW010000510.1:0-2904 GCA_039934575.1 Parafilimonas sp.
GTTTGGGTAAATATTTTTTACGTTGTTCTTCAGTTCCGTAAGCATAAATGGGATGCATTACCAAACTGCCCTGCACACTTGCTGTAGAGCGCACACCGCTATCGCCGCGTTCCAGTTCCTGCATCATTAATCCATAGCTGATATAATCTAAACCGCCGCCGCCATATTCCGGTGGAATTGTTGGCCCAAAACAACCGAGATCGCCTAATTGCTTTACAATAAATTCAGGAAATTCTGCACGCTGCGCATACTCTTCTATTATTGGAGAAATTTCTTTTTTTACATAACTGCGTACTGTTTCACGAACAAGTTTATGTTCTTCAGTAAGCAATTCATCAAGAAAAAAATAATCAGGTGATTGAAATACATCTGTTCTGGAAGCCATCGTATTTTTTTTAATTTTTTAGTTATGCATAAAATGCGCGGCAAAGGTAAACAGTTGGCATAACCGGCAAATTTTTATGTAGATTTTGGGATAGATTAAACAGAATATTTAGCGCAGATCTCATTAAGATGTTCTGCTGTCATGGGTTTTACAATATAACCGTTCACATTAAAAACATAGGCCTGTTCAAAATCTTCTTTTGATAAGCTGGATGACAATACATAAACAGGTATTTTAATGTTTGCAGACTGTGACCATTCCTCAAACCATTCAAGAAATTCCCAGCCATTCATAACAGTCATGTGAAGATCAACAAAAATAATATTTGGTAATGAAGCGGTATTGGCCAGTAAATATTCCTTAGCCTCCAGCCCATCTCTGCTTGAAACAAATTCGCCGGCAAAATGCATAATACTCATCATGCGTTCGCAAATGTTGATGGTAATAAAATCATCATCAATAAAGAGAACTTTTGTGAAAGAAGGCATAATACAAGTTAATTAATAATGGTAATTATTTTTCTTCAACCGCCACTAAATCATTCAAATCAATATTTATCGGTAATAAACCAATTTGTACCAGCGCCCTTTTGCCACGTATTTCTTTTACTTCGCCAACCTGGTAATTTTTTTTCATTTTTACTTTTGAACCAACTGAAATCGGGGTTTCTAATTCCCTGTACTTTGATTCGATCTTTTTTGCAAATTTATTTTTTATATTATTGTCTTTACGATTAAATAACATTTCCTGTATTTGCTTTATCACTTCATTTTTATTCTCCGCTTTTTTCCATTCAAATACAATTTGCTTCAGCTTTCGCTCCATATCTTTCAAATAAATAATTCTTTCTTCGGTTACTTTATTCTGGTGTTTTAAAACCTCAACCTGCTGATTATGTTTTTTTGTATCAAGCTCAGTTGATAGTTGTTTTTTTAAATGCTCATTTTCTGCCAAAAGTTTTTTTAAATTCTGCTTTTCATGTTGCAGCAATTGAAGATCCTGTTCTGTACGGTTTAGCAATTTATCAAGGCGAAAATGATTTTCATCAACCAGTTTTTTTGCATTATTGATAAGATGTTTAGGTAATCCAATTCTTTCTGCTATCGCAAATGTATAGGAACTGCCGGGCTTACCAATATTTAGTTTGTATAAAGGCTGAAGATTTTTCTCATCAAACATCATAGAAGCATTTAATATTCCCGGTGTATGGTTGGCGAATATTTTCAGATTAAGGTAATGTGTAGTAGTTACGCCAAAAGCATGCTTTCGGTTTAATTCATTCAAAATTATTTCTGCAAAAGCGCCGCCTAAATTGGGGTCTGTGCCGCTGCCTAATTCATCAATAAAAAAAAGTGTTTTACCATTTGCATTTTCAACAAAATATTTCATGTGCAACAAATGCGAAGAATACGTGCTGAGATCATATTCTATACTTTGCGTATCGCCAATATGAATAAACAGTTGCTTAAAAATACCCATTTCAGAATCGGGATCCACAGGAACAAGTAAACCGCTTTGCATCATTAATTGATTGAGACCAATAGTTTTCATGGCAACAGTTTTGCCGCCTGCATTTGGTCCGCTTATAACAAGTATATGTTTTTTTTCATCAAGCTTTACAGTAACAGGAATGGTTGTTTTATTTGTGTTTTTATTATGCAAAAACAAAAGCGGGTGAAAAGCATTTTTTAAATCTAAAATAGCATTGTCTGTAACATTTGGATAGTTAGCATTTAACTCAATGCCCAATTTTGCTTTTGCGTGAATGAAATCAAATTCACCTGCAATTTGCAGCCAGTTTTGCAACAGGTTGCTATACACAGATATTTTTGCGGTCAGTAATTTTAAGATGCGAAATATTTCTTTACGCTCTTCATTCTCTAATGAAAAAACTTCGTTGTTTAATTCTATCGTTTCTTCCGGTTCAATAAAAGCTGTTTTACGGCTGTCACTTTCACCATGCAAAATGCCTTTTACCTGGCGTTTATATTCTGCTAAAACCGCTACTACTCTTCTGCCGTTACTGAAGCTTTCATCTATTTGTGCACTGCAGCCTGCTTTGTTTAACCGGGCAACTGTTTTTTCAAATACACGCCGCAATTCATTACGCTTGCGGAAAAGGTTTTGCCTGATCTTTTGAAGCGCTTCACTCGCATTATCTTTTACAATACCTGCTTCATCAAAAATTTCATCAATCATTTTTATGATTGCTTTTTCATACACCGAATTTTCTAAAACTTTATATAGTGCAGAGTAAGCTATGCGGCGTTCAGCATCAAACCATCTGAAAATTCTTTCTGTGTTTGTAGCAAGCCGATGAATATGCATAAAATCTTCAGCCTGTAAAACACTGCCTTCAATACTTAATAATTTTAAACAGCGATCAATATCTAAATTGAAATCATTTGGTAATGCCTGCTGTTGCTGCAAGATCAATTTATATTCAAATGCCTGTTGAAGCTGCAGTGTGATAATTTCTTTTTTTGTGTGAATACGCAGTTGTAAAACTTTTTCTTTGG
>JBDTLW010000511.1:0-2896 GCA_039934575.1 Parafilimonas sp.
GGCAGTTACACATTTTTTTTGTATATTATAGATGTTGTTATCATAGCAACAAAAATTTCTTAACACTAAAAAAAGGACAATTAATGGACACACAGATGAACAAAAATTTAAGATCAGAGAACACTGACAGCAACGGTACAAATACGAACAGTGTTAACAAACCGGATTTCGAAAAATCAGGAATAAATATATTTTTTAAAGACCAGTTAAAAGACATTTACTGGGCTGAAAAAACATTGGTGAAGACCTTGCCTGCAATGCATAATGCATCTTCCTCAGCAGAATTAAAGAAAGCTTTCTCATCGCATCTTGATCAAACAAAACAACATGTGGAAAAGCTTGAAAAAGTATTCAATATGATAGGTGAAAAACCAGAAGCTGTTAAATGTGCTGCAATGGCTGGCATACTAAGTGAAGGTGAAGAAATAATTAATGAAACAAAGAGCGATACTGCTCAGCGTGACATAGGATTAATCTTTGCCGGTCAAAAAGCTATGCATTATGGAATAGCCACTTATGGCGGTTTAAATTATTTAGCAAAAAAATTGGGCAAAGATGATGTAGCAGATTTACTGCATAAAATTCTTAATGATACAAAGGATGCAGATGAATTACTAACCCAGGTTGCTGAACAAAACATAAGTTATAAGCCAAACCTTGAACCCGCAGAGGCATAGATTACAATCTTGCTTTTGAGAAGCTGTTTGCATTGCGCAGGCAGCTTTTTTTTAAAAAAATTGAAACACTTTACTTCAGCATCTTTAAAAAAATAGTTACATGTCATTCACAATTTTCTTATAACTTGTAACCACGCCTTTAATTAATGAAGAACTGAAACCCTGGTGTTCCATTTCGTTCAAACCTGCTATGGTGCAGCCTTTCGGTGTTGTAACCTTATCAATTTCCTGTTCAGGATGCGTGTGTTTTGTAAGTAATAATTCTGCCGCGCCTTTTACGGTTTGCGCTGCAATAAGTGATGCGGTTGCTGCATCAAAACCAATCTCAATTCCACCCTGGATATTTGCACGGATATAACGCATGGCATACGCAGTGCCGCAAGCACCAAGTACAGTTGCAGCATCCATCAGTTTTTCTTCAATAAAAACAACTTTACCCAACTGACTGAAAAGCTCTGCTGCAAACTGCGACTGCTCATCATTTGCGCCATAGCTGCAAATACACGTGATACTTTGACGGATGGCAATTGCTGTGTTAGGCATAGCACGAAACAGAGTAAAATCAGTGCCTAAAATTTCCTGCAAATCTTTTATCCAAACGCCTGTCATTACACTTATAATCTGATGCTTCAGCGGATCAAGATCGCTTTTAAGCTGCGTTAAAATATCTTTTATCTGGAACGGTTTTACGGCAAGAATTATCCATTTTGCATATCGCACTGCATCCGCATTATTGTTGCTTATCATTACACCTCTTTCTTCAAGTGAGCGAAGCGTTGCAATATTTCGTTTTGTAATAATAATATGCTGAGGCTTTGCAAACCTGCTGCTGATAAGGCCTTCAGCAATGGCTGAGCCAAGATTGCCACCGCCGATTATTGCAATTTTATCTTTCATAATATTTTTTTTAAATTATATAAGCGCTTATATATTCTTATTTTTAATTTTTATTTTAAATATTTTACTCTGCATATTTTAAAACAATACCCATTCTCAAAATACATAATTGTTTTACTAAGCCCTTAAAATTAAAAGCCGCTTCATAAAAGAAGCGGCTTTTGTAATACATTTTACATCCTACCTCAAAAATAAAATTTCCCTGTATTTTGGAAGTGTCCAGTTATTATCATTTACAAGTGTCTCAAGCTTATCTGCATGGTAGCGTATATCATCAAAGTAACGATCTTTAATCTCACTGCAGTAAGCAATAGCTTTTGTGCGGGTGTTATCCATATTGTTTACAATCTTTCTTTGCGCTATCATTTCATTCACTTTAGTATATACTTTCTGAATGTGCCCGGCAATTTGCTTAAGAATTTCTAATTGTCCTGCGTAAGAAGATTCGGGCAAACCGGCTTCTTTTAAACCACGGATATTATTGATCAATAAATTCTGGTATTCAACGGCGAAGGGTATAATATGATTGATGGCAAGATCGCCCATAACTCTTGCTTCTATCTGTACTTTTTTAATATATTTTTCAAGCTCAATTTCATGCCTGGCTTCAAGCTCTGAATGCACATACACATTGTTACTTTTAAATAAATGTTTGCCTTTATCAGTAACCAATGCATCTAAGGCAAGAGGTGTAGTACGTATATTGGGTAATCCGCGGCGCTCTGCTTCGTGGTGCCATTCTTCACTATAGTTATCGCCTTCAAACAGAATTTTTTTGCTTTCTGTAATATAGCGCTGAATCACATGCATTATTGCGATCTCTTTTTTATCGCCCTTTTCTATTAAAGCATCAACATCTTTTTTAAAGTTCTTTAGTGTTTCTGCTATAATTGTATTCAATGCGATCATTGCATTCGCACAGTTTGCAGAAGAGCCTACTGCACGAAATTCAAATTTATTTCCTGTGAAAGCAAAAGGAGAAGTACGGTTTCTGTCGGTATTATCAAGCAATAATTCCGGGATGCTTCTGTGCAGGTCAAGTTTTAAAATAGCTTCATCCTGTTCATCAAATTTGTCGCCTACCCTGGTTTCAATATCATTTAAAACATTGGTAAGATATTCGCCTATAAATACAGAAATAATTGCCGGTGGCGCTTCATTGGCTCCAAGCCTGTGATCGTTTGGTGCAGAGGCAATAGCAGCGCGTAATATATCAGAATAATCATGTACCGCTTTTATTGTATTCACAAAAAAAGTAAGAAACATAAGGTTGGTCTTTGGCGTTTTACCAGGCGCTAATAAATTAACACCGGTATCTGTTG
>JBDTLW010000512.1:0-2890 GCA_039934575.1 Parafilimonas sp.
GCAATATATATGCCGGTGGAACTTTTGTAAACAGCTTTGGTAATAAGTTTGTTGCTAAATATACTCCTGAAATTATATTGCCTGCAATTTCCATTTCAGACAAATCAGTTACCGAAGGCAACAATGGCACCACTGCTATGAAATTTAAAGTAACCTTAAGTGAAGCATCTTCAAGCCTGGTTAAAGTAAATTATAAAACTGCTGATAGCACGGCTAAAGCAACCAGTGATTATACCAAAACAAACGGCAAATTGAAATTCGCTGCAGGTCAAACCAGTAAAACCATTACTGTATTTATTAATGGCGATACTAAGCTTGAACCGAATGAAAAATTAAAATTAATTCTTTCACAACCTTCAAACGCAACCATTGCAGATGGGCTTGGTATAGGTACAATAAGGAACGATGATGCCGCAGCTTTTACGATAGATGATACTGATAAAAAAACGGAAGCAGCTATGGCAAGCAACATCAGTATAAAAGTTTCACCCAATCCTGCTAAAAATCAAATAACAGTTTCTGGTTTAGCGGCAGGAGCTTTAAATTATATAGAGCTTACAGATTTAAACGGACACAGTTTATTAAAACAAAAAGTATCAAATGCCTATCAAACACTTGATGTTTCAAAGTATGCAAATGGTACTTATATGCTTGTTTATTTTAATGGAAATAAAATGCAACAGGTAAAATTTATAAAAGAATAAATTTATCAGGCATCATATTCCTACATCATATTCCGGGCATATAATTTATAAGATACAAGCATAAGAATAACAAACCGGCAGGTAACACTTTCCGGTTTAAAACTTTACAAAAGTATTATTATGAAAAAACTGTTCTTCTTAATTACAGCATTTGTACAAGCACTTAATATGTTTGCGCAATGTGATCCTTCAGAAATAAAAAATATGCCGTCTGTATATAATAAGGCATACGCAGGCAGTTATCAACTAATCCATGAACAGGAAAAATGGCTGACTGCCATTTTTACATCGGTGATGGAACCTGCATTAAAAAATACGAAAGGGTTAAGTGGAAGCTGGGAGCCTATGGGAGATTTTAAAGTTACGGCTGAAGGATTTACCAAATCCGTATTAGAGAGTTTCATGTTTTTAGCAGGCTGTAAAGATAACAAGCTGTATGAAATACACGAACAGGGATTGATTTTAGATTTTAATCTGAATGATTTTCGCTCCATATTAAAAAGTGAAATTGCAGAAGAATGCCAGCATGAAGAAACCAAATGGACAAAATTTGATGAAAGCAAAACTGTATATGTAAATGATCTTTTAGATGGAAAACAAATTTACTACTTACAGCCCTCTGCAGCAACCGGTAGTAATTCAAACATAACTTTTTACAGGAAGACAAATGATGGAGAATATTTTGTTATTGCAAAACCAGGCACTCCTTTATTTATACCCGTAACTATAAGGCAAGCCCTTGAGATAAACAGGAAGAATTATACTAATTTGCTGCAAGACCAAAAGAAACAAGTTTCGATGCCCGGCTTACAACCGGAAACCCGTGCGGAATATGAAAAGCGAATGGCAAAAGATTTTGCTGCTTACAGGGAATCATTACCCAACGCTGAACAGTTTATTACCGACCTGATAAAACAATTAGAAGAAACTAAACTGGCTTTAATAAAACAGGAACAATTTTTTATTGACATGTACACAAAAAATATTGTAATTGTTACAGAATATTTAAAGAATACACCGGCTAAAGAATTAGATAAAGCATGTATTACGGGTAATACTGGTTTTTTATTGGCTGGCTTTAGCGATGGAACAGATATTACAAGTATTCAATCAAATTTTAAGAATAATGAACCAGGCAGTTTTGGTAGGTACATAACTTTAAATCCTGAATATTTCAGTAAATCAACTTCAAAAATTGCACCTCAGTTTATAAGTGTTGAACTAAGAATCCAGGGAAACAGTGCTGTAGCGCTAAAGGCATACAATGATTTTAGAGCTAATCTGGATTTGAATAAGCTGCAATCTTTATTGGCAAACTAATTATTGTAAACCTTAAGAATTTATCAATCACAAATACTTTCTTATTTCTTCCACCAATTCTGTTTTTGTAATTGGAATACCCATTATTTTATTATACGCTTTTGCATCAACCAAAAACTTATCACGTATAATTTTTACAAGTTGACCGTTATTAATTTCAGGAACAAGAATGGTTTCAAAACTATTTAAGATATCACCAATATTTTTTGGGAACGGACGCAGGTAGCGTAAATGTGCATGACTTACTGCATATCCTTCAACCTGTAACTCACGGGTTGCGCTTTTTATAGCACCATAAGTACTTCCCCATCCAAGCACTAAAACTTTTCCGGTATCAGGTCCGCTATCTAAAGTTTGTAAAGGAATATGATCAGCAATATTTTCTACTTTTTCTTCACGGATCTTTACCATCAGTTGGTGATTCTCCGGATCATAACTTACGTTGCCTGTAATGTTCTGTTTTTCTAAGCCACCAATGCGATGTTCTAATCCTGCAGTACCAGGAATTGCCCATGGACGCACTAATTTTTCATCCCGTTTATACGGTAAAAAAGTTGCTTCATCCTCATCAAGACCTTGTTTGAATTTTACATGTATCTCAGGCAATTCTTCAGCCTTTGGAAAACGCCAGGGTTCAGCTCCGTTTGCAATATATCCATCACTTAAAAAAATAACCGGCGTCATGTGTTGTACTGAAATGCGTACTGCTTCAAACACAGCATCAAAACAATCGCTGGGTGTTTTTGCAGAAACGATAGGCATCGGGCATTCACCATTTCTTCCATAATAAGCCTGCAACAAATCGCTTTGTTCTGTTTTTGTTGGAAGCCCTGTTGATGGACCACCACGTTGAATATCTATTATCA
>JBDTLW010000513.1:0-2885 GCA_039934575.1 Parafilimonas sp.
CAGGGAATGCTTGGGCTTACGTTTGCCACCAAAGATGATTACGATAAAATACAGGAAGATGACACGTTTGATATTATTGGTTTGAAGGATTTTGCACCAGGCGTTCCATTGCATGTAATGTTGCACCATGCCAATGGCGAATCTGAAACTATTGAAGTAAATCATACATATAATGAACAGCAGATAGAATGGTTTAAAGCCGGGGCTGCATTAAATATCATTCGTAAAAAATTTAATGCGCCGATAGAAGAAAATGTTTAATAAAGTTTTAAAGTTGGTAAGTAACAATAAGAAATGCCCGGCAAACCGGGCATTCGTTTTTCTGGTAAGACCTGCTGTCAGTTATTATTCTTTCACAAACTTTTTTGTAATCACATCACCATTTGTTTCAATCTTTAATAAATAATTGCCTTGCTTTAGTGAAGCAATATTTAAGTTGTAAGAAGAATTACTATTAGCTTTTAGCTGTTGGCTAATAGCCACATTACCTGTAAAATCAACAACAGTAAGTTTTATTTTTTGTGATGATGATAAACCTTGTATTTGCAAACTGTTTGTTGCAGGATTGGGTGAAATTTTTATATCATTATTACTTACTGCAATAACATTTGAATAATTAACTGCACCGTTTACACTTGTTGTTTGCAGGCGATAATAATTTGCGCCGCTTAAAGGCGCAGGATCTGCATAAGTATAATTTGAATTATTGCCTGCATTTATTCTTGCAATAGAATTGAAATGAATGCCATCATAACTGCGTTGTACAACATAACTGTTTACATTAGTTACATTATTCCATTGAATGCCGTTATGGTGTTGAAGCCAATGTTTTATTTTAGTGACAATCATTTGGCGTACCCCTGACTGATTATACGCAGCTAATGAAACATCGACAGTATCACCACTTGAAATTGATTGCGAATATCCCGCAACAATAATGCTACTGTCTCCCCCTTGCAGGACTATTGAGTATGCAAAGTCATTCAGATTAAAATCAGTGATGGTAGAACCATTTGTACCAAAGCTGCTATCAAGTCGGCCATCAGTTTTTAATCTTAATAGCACAAAGTTGGCGTTACTATCAGTAACATTTCCTGTAATTAAAAGTTTGCCATCAGTTTCTAATATAGCTGCCTGCGCTGCGGAAGAAGCTCCGGGAAAATTAATTGTTTGTATTCCAAAAGCGCCATATGTACTATCCAAAACACCGTTGCTTTTATATCGCACAGCGATAATATTATTATCATTGTCATTACCGGAAAAGAGTCCTGTTCTTCCCACACCTATGATTCTTCCATCTTGTTGTAAAACAACTTTTAAAAACTGATCACCATAGTTAGTCAATTTTGTGTTTACAATTCCGTTTGTACCGAAGCTCGAATCTAAAGTGCCATTAGTTTTATATCGCGTTACAAGACATGTAGGAGTTGATCCCGATCTATCTCCACCAACGATTATCTTGCCATCGGGTTGAACAAGAACAGATCTTCCGAATGCCATGTTACCAATTTGTGTGTTTATTACTTTACCATTTTTTCCAAAAGTACTATCGAGGCTGCCATTGGTTTTTAAACGCACCAACAAAAGATTTACATTATCGTAATTTCCAGATAATACTATTTTACCATCTGACTGAAGACAAAGAGCATAAGCAAATTCTGCTTTACCCAAGTCTGTTACTACTTTTCCATTAGTACCAAATGTACTATCTAAGCTCCCATTGGTTTTTAACCTTACGGTAAGTATACCATATTCCGGATCGAACAATCCGCTTGCCCCATACCCGGTTACAACTATTTTGCCGTCAGACTGCATTACAACGCCAAAAGCCACCTGTAGATCGTATCCAAAATCTACAATCACTTTGCCGTTGATACCAAAAGAATTATCAAGCGAACCGCCGGGTAAATACCGCAGAACCAGGAATCCAATTGTACTCAGTGAATCGCTGCTTCCAACAACTACGGTTTTGTCATCAGTTTGCATTGCTGAAGAAAAAGACTGTAATTGAGTGTTATTATAGCCGGTTAGAACAGTACCCGTATCACCAAAAGATTGATTTAATTTACCGACTTGGCAGAATGAGCTTATTGAAATTCCAATTAATGTAAAAAAAATGTATATAGATTTCATATGTCATCGATTTATATAATAAAATAAATTTAGTTCAAACTATCTTATCATGTTTTCTTCCTCACCACCACACTTTCCCATTTCAAATATCTTCCAGAAACCTTCCACTGCTTATTTTCAGTTCCAAAGTTCTGTTCTTAAACAACAGTAATCATTAGTTTAACTTTATAATGTTTGCTTTTTATTTTACAGAATATTTTAACTTGCTATCGTTTCATTTTAATAAACTGCTTTATGAAAACATCAATACATCTTTTTATTATTTCCTTTTTATGCATGATTTGTTTTGACAATGCATTTGCACAAAAAAATAATCCAACAAAAGACTGGATGGAAAACAATAAAAACTTTCATTTGCAGGCTAAGCCAGTGAATGCTTTGGAAAAAGATAATGTTGAACCTGATGCAATAACGGCTAAAGATATTGTGTACACGCTGCCTGTGGTTGTTCATATAATTACATCAGGAGATGCAATTGGCTCGCCGGATAATCCCACCGATGCAAGCATTAATGCAATGATAAAACTGCTAAATAATGCATACAATAAAAAAGGCACAAACTATGGCGGTGTCAATATGAAAATAAAATTTCAGTTAGCAGTAAGGTCACCTTTATGCATTGCAACAACAGGCATCAATCGTGTAGATGGCAGCAGCATTCCAAATTATATTTCAGGTGGTATAACCAATATTAATTATGCAGGCAGTGCAGATGAAGTTGCTGTAAAAAATTTAAGCCGCTGGTCTAATAC
>JBDTLW010000514.1:0-2884 GCA_039934575.1 Parafilimonas sp.
GCAACATTTTTTTCTTTTCTTTCATCAATAAGAATAAAATTTATGCTTCTTTCAATTGCAAGTGCGATTGCTGCGCTTTCTCCTTCATCTAATATCTTCCTCAGCATTTTCTTATTCTCAAGATTTTGAAGCGGGCAGATATTTATCCAGCTATTATTTTTTATGATTGCTGATTTTAAATGCGGAATTTTATAAAGCTCCTCAGCAACTTCTACAAACAACAAAACTTTACTATAAATTATTCTAAGAAGATATAACCTGTCAAGCAGAATAAGGCTGCTTAGAGGAGTAGTATCACTCACCACTATCATTCAGCACGAATTGAGGAATATTATTTAAATCGCCTTTAATATCTTCAATTGAATATTTAATATTAATATTTCTTTCGCGAAGCAATTTCATAAATTCATTTTTAGATATGCAGGCAAATTCTGCAGCTTTTCCTAAAGAATAAATTTCTTTATCATATAAAACAATGGCAATATCTTTCTTTACTTCAGCTTCAATATTGCTATCAGGTATATTCAGTTCGATAAACATCTCACAAAGATAAAAATAATCTGCTCTTATTTTATGGCTGGTTGAACGATGAATTTTCAAACTTCTTTTTCACTTCATCCAAATGCTGAATGAATTTAGCGATGTCAGGATCGTAGCCATATTTAATATCACTTAAAGTATTTTGATTGGCATCAATAAACATATATAAAGGCTGCGCATTAAAACCAAACTTTGTTATTTCGTAGTCAAGATTTTTTTCTCCAACAGTAGTAATGCTTTCTCCGCTTGCATTTTTGTATTGTTCATCAGCAGGCAATTTTGTTGGTTCATCAACATACAAACTAACCAACACAAAATTTTCATTAATGCGTTGTAAAACCTGCGGATCACTCCAAACCTGTGCTTCCATTTTACGGCAGTTAGCACATGAATGTCCTGTAAAATCAAGCATAACGGGTTTATGTAAAACCTTTGCTGCAGCAATGGCCTCATCCAGATCAAAGTAAGCAGTTAAGCCAAGCGGAGCGCCTAATTTATCAGTAAGTTTATGCGGCGGTTGCGCTGCAACTTTATTTGTTTGATTGGAATTAATATTATTTGCCTGGTAATTTCCCGGTTTGAAGTCTTGTGTATATTCCGGCGGAATCCATCCGCTTAATGCTTTTAAAGGTGCGCCCCACATTCCCGGCAATAAGTATAAAGCAAATGTAAAAGATGCGATGGCAAAAAATAAACGCATCATGCTTACATGCTTCAAATCGCTGTCATGATAAAATTTTATTTTACCCAATAAATAAAATCCAAGCAATACTGCAATCACAATCCAAAGAGCAATAAAAATTTCGCGGTCAAGCAAACGCCAGTGATAAATGAGATCAACATTGCTTAAAAATTTTAAAGCCATAGCTAATTCTATAAAAGCAAAACTTACTTTAACTGTATTTAACCAGCCGCCGCTTTTTGGCATGGCATGAATTAAAGATGGAAATAATGCAAGCAATGTAAATGGCAAAGCAAGCCCGGTTCCAAAACCAAACATGCCTGCAATGGGTCCTGCAGAAATGCCTTCTGATGAAAGATAACTCAGCAATTGACCTGCAACAATTCCGGTACAACTGAAAGAAACTATCACCAACGTTAGCGCCATAAAAAATATACCGATGTAGCCGCGCTTTGATGCCATCTTATCTGTGTGTGTTGACCATGATGAAGGCAGAGTTATTTCAAACAAACCAAAAAACGAAAGTGCAAAAGCAATAAAAATTGCAAAGAATAAAAGATTGGTAATTGGGTTGATAGAAATTTTATACAAAGTGGTGTTACCAAAAATTAAAGTGAGCGCAGTTGTAGGAATACCGTAAATAAGAATAATGCAAAGCGAATAAAATAAGGCATTTTTTAACCCCTGTTTTTTGCTGCCGTAATGATGCATGAAATAAGTTACCGTAACCGGGAACAGCGGATATAAACATGGAAGAAATACAGCAAATAATCCGGCAACTAAACCAATCCAAAAAAAACTTAGCCAGCTTTTGGGCGCTTCTGATGATACACCAATACCGGATATAGCTTCTTTTTGCGGAGCAACAGTTACTTCAAAATTTTCTTCACCACTTGGAAATTCTTCTCCTGTTTTTCCGAGCCATGAAAACGAACCCTGAATAATTGTGCTGTCTTGTTTTTTTATTTTTAAAGGATAAAGAAATTGTGCAGAATCAGTAAAGCCATGAAATGCAGTGTGTGTTTTATCATCATTAATAAAACTCAGATTCGATGATTGTATAATGCCTGTATCCTTTAAATATTTTACTGAATTGCTGTCTAAATTTAATTGCGAAATAAAAGCATCATCCGTGTTTTGCGGTTTTACTGAAAAGAGAAAAAAACCGTTATCAAGCTTTGCTGTAATATTTAAGTAAACGAGCGAATCATTTTTTCTTACTGACGAAAAAGAGAAATGAACAGGATTATTATTTTGTGCAAAAACAACCTGCCATACTGCAATGAAAACAATAAAAGTTATAAATTTCTTCATGCAGTTATGTTGCATTACTGAAGTTGAACATTAAACGGAACAGTTTTGGGCGGCAGGCACATTTTATCGTTGCATAACATATACTTTATGGTGCCGGAAATATTTGTTTTTACTGCCGACTTAAGTTTTAACGGCTGAGCAAACATTACAGTTTCAGAATAATATTTTACATCAACACCAAAAACATCATCATACTCTGTATTGAGCTTACCATTTTCTTTTGTATTTCCTTCAAGCGTTACTAAAGGGTTTTTCTTGAAATTGAATGTTGTGGCAACAGGTCCGCCATTTGGAGTATTGATGGAATATATATGCCATCCTGGTTGAAGTGTTGCAGAAATATTTACG
>JBDTLW010000515.1:0-2873 GCA_039934575.1 Parafilimonas sp.
AAAGCAGCAATCTTTTTGAATCATTAAACTTCAGATATTTTGGACCTATTGACGGGCATAATATTACCAAGCTTGTTGACACATTAACTGATCTTAAAAAAATTCCGGGTCCCAAGCTTTTGCATATTATAACAGTGAAAGGAAAAGGGTATGCACTTGCAGAACAGGATCAAACAAAATGGCATGCGCCCGGTTTGTTTGATAAGGTAACCGGTGAAATTTATAAGAAGAAATTTGATTTACCGCAACCACCAAAATATCAGGATGTTTTTGGCCATTCCATAATTGAATTAGCAAAATCAAATGAAAAAATATTAGGTGTAACCCCGGCAATGCCAAGCGGCTCTTCACTAAAATTTATGATGGAGGCAATGCCTGACCGTGCTTTTGATGTGGGCATTTGCGAACAACATGCAGTAACGTTGAGTGCCGGGCTTGCAACACAAGGCATGCGTGTGTTTTGCAATATTTATTCATCATTTATGCAAAGAGCGTATGACCAGGTAATACATGATGTTGCCATTCAAAAACTGCCTGTAGTATTTTGTTTAGACAGGGCAGGTCTTGTTGGCGATGATGGGCCAACACATCATGGTGCATACGATATTGCTTATATGCGTTGCATACCAAACATGGTTATAAGCGCACCTATGAATGAAAGTGAATTACGCAACCTGATGTTTACTGCGCAACTTGAAAAAAATCAATCTCCTTTTGTTATTCGTTATCCGCGTGGTGAAGGTGTAATGTCAGAATGGAAAACACCGTTTAAAGAAATAAAGATCGGTAAAGGAAGAAAGATAAAAGATGGTAATGAAATTGCGATATTAAGTTTCGGTCATCCTGGAAATTTTGCTGCCGCAGCCATACGTGAATTAAAAGCAGAAGGAATTAATCCTGCTCATTATGATATGCGTTTTGTAAAACCAATTGATGAAGATCTGTTGCATGAAGTGTTTAGAAAATACGATAAAATTATAACTGTTGAAGATGGAACTGTAGTTGGTGGTTTTGGAAGTGCAGTACTTGAATTTATGAATGCGAACAATTACAAAGCGCAAATAAAAATTCTTGGAATTCCTGATACCATTATTGAACATGGCACGCTTAAAGAATTACATCATGAAGCTGGTTATGATGCTGCTGCAGTTATACATGCAGCCAGAGAAATGATCAGGGAGAAAGTTGAATATATAGTTTAAAATAATTTACTTACTCATTTTTATTTTGAAAGAAAATTTTCCGTTATTCTAATTACTTTTTGTTTCCTGATTTTTGGAGCAAGCAGTTTTTAAAAATTTCTTCCCGGCAATTCAACAACAGTATATTACTGCAGCTTGATTAATTGCAGTGTTATTAAAATCTCCGCTATTTTAATTCAGGTATATCTTACTTCAAAAAATATTTTGGATTAAAGCAGATGTATTTTTAAAATATCAACTGAAATTAATTTCAAGTCTGTACTTTTAATCATCTTATAAAATAAAGTATTTGCTATGATGAAATGAAGTATAAAAAATTTCATGTGGCAAATGAAAAACAAAACTTCTCATGAAACGCAGACATTTTCTTCAATCAACAGCAGCGTATGCAGCAGGTGCAGCATTATTACCTAAAAATTTATCAGCCGCAAAAAAAATTGCAGCCAGCGATAAAATTCGCATTGGCGCAATTGGTATTCATGGCATGGGCTGGACGGATCTTACCAATTTAATTAAGCATCCCGAAGCAGAATGTATTGCGCTTTGTGATGTTGACAGTAATGTATTGGATCAGCGTGTTGGAGAGTTAAAAAAACAAAACATTAATGTAACGGCTTATGGAGATTACAGAAAACTTTTAGAAAATAAAGATATAGATGCCGTGCTTATTGCAACGCCTGATCACTGGCATTGTAAAATAATGGTTGATGCATGCATGGCTGGTAAAGATGTGTATTGCGAAAAACCTGTTGGTAATTCTATTGTTGAATGTGCTGCAATGGTTGAGGCACAAAAGAAATATAATAAAGTGGTGCAGGTTGGCCAGTGGCAAAGAAGCAATAAGCATTATGCTGATGCGATGGATTTTGTGCACTCAGGAAAGTTGGGTAATGTGCGTTTGGTAAAAGCCTGGGCTTACCAGGGCTGGATGGAATCAGTACCTGTAAAACCTGATAGCGCGCCGCCTGCCGGAGTTGATTATGATATGTGGCTGGGACCCGCAGAAAAACGTCCATTCAACCCAAACCGTTTTCATTTTAATTTCAGATGGTATTGGGATTATGCCGGTGGTTTAATGACAGACTGGGGCGTGCACATGATTGATTATGCATTGCAGGGTTCAAAAGCAAATGTTCCTAAAAGTATTATGGCAAGCGGTGGAAAATTTGCGTATCCTGATGATGCAGAACAAACACCTGATACGTTGGTAACCGTATATGATTTTGGAAGTTTCAATATGTTATGGGAACATGCAACCGGTATTAATGACGGACCATATCAAAGAGATCATGGCGTTGCATTTATTGGTAATAATGGAACATTAGTAGTTGATCGTGGCGGATGGGAAGTAATGCCTGAAATAAAAAATAGTAAACCCCAAATGGATGCAGTTACGCGTCAACCGAAAGTTGATGATGGTATTTTTTTGCATACAGGTAATTTTTTGGAAGTGGTGAAATCAAGAAAGATGGAAGATTTAAAATGTCCTGTACAGGATGCTGCACATGTGGCAACCGTTTGTGATATGGGCAATATTGCTTTCAGAACAGGAAGAAAAATTTATTGGGATGAAGCGAAGAATAAATTTACAGATGATGATGCCAATAAATTACTTGCGGCAAAATATCATAATGGATATCAGTTACCTAAAGTGTAACGCGGTCAGACGGT
>JBDTLW010000516.1:0-2861 GCA_039934575.1 Parafilimonas sp.
TATTTTAATAAAGGCATATCGCGGAGATACTATAAAAATTAAAAACCTGCAATTGCTGAAAGGCTCTTATTGCATTTCAATTATAACAGCAATAGAACTTATAGCAGGTGCAAAAAATATCAAACAGCTTTCGTCTCTAAATAAAGTTTTAAAAGTTTATCCTATTCTTTACTTGTCTGAAAATATTTCTAAAAACTCTTTTCAACTCTATAAAAAATATATTTTAAAATCTTTTTTTGGTTTATCCGATTGTTTTATTGCTGCAACTGCTCTTCATCATAATCTTTCACTCTATACGGATAACAAAAAGCATTACGATTTTATTGAGGGTTTGCAATTGCATACAGAAAGGTAATTGAGCTGTTAGCCGCTTTCTGTTGCAAGACCTCGCCGCACTGCGGGCTTTCCACTGGGACGCCCTGGATAAAAAACTGGGGAGAAGACTCCTTTGCCAACGCCATTTTTATTTTAGATTATTACCACGCCTGCGAACATTTGCATGAGTTTAGCAAAAGTTTTTTTAAAAATAAAATAGCATAGCAGCAATAGACAGACAAACAAAAAAATTTACTGTTAAACAGCCTGGTATCGGAAGTAATAAAAAATATACAAGCACTCTCAAAACATAGTAATGAGGAAGCGGAAAAATTAATAGCCTATTACCAGGTCAATTCAGAAAGGATGGATTATAAAAAGTATCAACAAACAGGATGTGGCATAATAGGTTCGGGAGCAATAGAATCTGCTCATCGAACGGTTATACAAAAAAGAATGAAACTATCAGGACAGCGATGGAGTAAACAAGGCGCACAACATAGGCTTAATCTCAGGGTAATAAACAAGAGTCATCAATGGGCTAAAATTGTGGAGCTATCTAAATATGGATTTAAAGCCGCTTCCTAAATCGCGTAAATTTGGGCTGCACCCTATTCATGCTTACTCTATTTTGCTCTCATTCTGTTTAAATAATCTGAATTGTAGAATACCCATGGCGGTATAAAGAGCAGGAGAAATTAAGAATTCGTGAATTGAATTG
This sequence comes from Parafilimonas sp., assembly GCA_039934575.1. Classification (GTDB taxonomy): domain Bacteria; phylum Bacteroidota; class Bacteroidia; order Chitinophagales; family Chitinophagaceae; genus Parafilimonas. Next base: position 1,037 of record JBDTLW010000516.1, read on the forward strand.
GCAACATTTCTTATTTGATCTGTAATACTTCCATGATACCAATCGTAAAAACCAATAAGCAGGAGTGCAGAAATAAAAATTATGTGCAGGAAATGCCATAGCTGCATCATCCAGGCAACTCTGAATTTTCTTAATACAAAGGTGCCGATGCCATATACAATAAGTACAAAAACAAATTTATTTACGTGTTTCCATTTACCTGAAATATCTGGTACATAAGTAAGGTCAAAATAAATATGGTATAAAGAATATACTATCGTAATTACAATAAGCCCAAGAATAAATATATATTTTTCATTAAGTTTTAACATCTGCATTAGTCTTTTTTGAAAACCAAAACCACAGCAGAAATATACATACATATACAATAAAAGTAAAAACGTAGTGATGAGAGAAATCACCATACTGCGGATAATAAATAAATATCCATGCTAAACCGGCACAACGAAGAATATTGATAAGGCAGATAAGAATAATACCACCAACTATAAATAAAATTTTTCTTTTTAGAGCAGAGGGAAAACAAATAATGAAACCAGCATACAACACAAAAAGCTCCAACGCATTGCAAGCATCTGCAACAGACAATTGTTTTTCTCCATGAAAATAAATTGACATTAAAGGTTGCAATTGCCTTACCCCATCCGCATCATACTCATCAATTTCGGCCAAGGTTGTATAATCTGAAGAATGCGAGAGAAAATTAAGCGTTTTTGCCGCACCAATTGCAGTAAAATCAGTGAGAGGCTTGTCTAATATTCTTGATGGCGTTAATAATAAAAGGTAGAGTAACTTCCAGGCAACAAAAATAATAAGTCCTTTAATTAAAAAGGACTTTACTGCTGAAGGAATTTTATTCAAATTAAGATAATACCTTTTGATTTTTATGCTATTTCAGAAGGGGCAGCATCTTCGTTTTTCTGACCTAATACCTTTTTAACGCCAAAGGCAGCACCTGCAACAAAAAGTAAACTTATTCCACCATCAATAGGCACTTTTTTACCTTCTTTTTGATGATTCTTTTTATCCTTGTTGTTGTTATTACCAGCTTGTGCGGTAGAACAAATTGTAGCTGCGCTTATGAGCACCAGTGCGAAAGATTTGATTAGCTTCATGGGTTTCTTTTTAAATTGATTAAAAGTTAGGATTAATACAGAAGTAAAAATAGGGAAATTATTTATAAAAAAATTATTATTTTTTATAAATTCCGTAAAGACTAAAAAATAACAGTAACCTTTAAAATTAACCCGAACGCTAAATCATCTTAAGTCTATTAGCCTTAATTTCGATTGACTATAAGCAATGTGCCGATAATCTACACTTTTAAATCTTAGAGGCTATCATGAAAAATATTATTTTACTACTGTTTTTTCTTGCCACTTTTAATTTCTGCAACGCACAAAACCAGGATGAATTTGCCATTCGCAATGCAATGAATGACCAGGTAAATGCATGGAACTTAGGAAACATTGATCTGTTTATGCAAACTTATTGGCAAAGCGACAGCCTTTTATTTGTAGGCAATACAAAACCAACATATGGCTGGCAAACAACATTGAAACATTATAAACAAGCTTATCCTGATACGGCTTCTATGGGAAAACTTTCTTTTAACCTCTTGCAGTTAAAACAATTATCTCCTGTATATTATTTTATAATGGGCGAATGGCATTTAAAAAGAAGCATTGGTGATGTTGGTGGCTATTTCACTTTATTATTTCAAAAAATAAATAATAAATGGGTAATTATTGTTGATCATACAAGCTGACGAATTATTTTACAGGAGTAATTGAATTTTCATCTTTGCTGCATCAGATTTTCCAGG
>JBDTLW010000517.1:0-2856 GCA_039934575.1 Parafilimonas sp.
GAAAACAATCGTGGTGGTAATGATTACTGGGCAATTAAACTTGATGCAAACGGCAACAAACAATGGGATAAAACTATTGGCGGCAATGCAGAAGATTATGTAAACAGCGTTGCGCAAACTGCTGATGGTGGCTATGCATTATTGGGCGCTTCCATATCCAATAAATCAGGTGATAAAAAAGAAAATTCACAAGGTGGTTTTGATTACTGGTTAGTAAAACTTAGTAAAGACGGTAATCTGCGCGGACAAAAAACTATTGGTGGTATTAGTGATGATTATGGACAAACCATTGAGAACACTGCAGATGGTGGTGTGATATTAGGCGGGCAATCTGCTTCTCCAATTTCGAGCGATAAAGATGAAAATACAATGGGTGGTTTTGACTACTGGCTTGTAAAAATAAATAGCGATGGAGCCATTGCATGGAATAAAGATATTGGCAGTGATGGTGATGATAATTTACGCACCGTTAAAGAAAGCTCACCCGGCAAATATGTTATTGGCGGGTTTACATGGGGCGGCGCTTCCGGAGATAAAACAGATATTGACAGAGGCGGTACAGACTATTGGATAATAACGATGCGTGATGGGTCAGCAACAGCTTCATCTGAAGCAACAAACCCAATTGATGTACAAAATAATGCTGTGCAAAAATCTCTTTCTAATAACAGTTTTTCTGTTTATCCAAACCCTGCAAAAACTACTGTAACAATAAAGCTAAGCGGCAAAGCAGTTTTTACGCTAACAGATCAATCCGGAAGAATTGTTGCAACAAAAACAATTGACAGCAACGGAACAATTGATGTATCTGCTTTCCCTTCAGGATTATATTTTATCAGGAATAAAACAACAGGTGCAATGCAAAAACTTATTGTATCAAAATAGTTTTAGTTAAGATTTTTTTGAATTCAACGCTATACAGGCATCGTTCTTTTGAGCGATGCTTTTTTTGTTCCGGTTGAAAGAAATTTATACTGACATCTTAAAAAAGTGATGAAGGAATATCCTAAATTTTGCATTGTTAATCTTTTAATAATTGCAACGTCTTTTCATCTTTTCTCCCTTTAAAAAATTTATCTAAAACTTTTTGAAAAACTGCAGAAGCATCTTTTACTTCTGCAAACAATGTCATGCTTGATCTTAGTTTCATATCATCAGGGCTGCCAAATATTTTATGTGCATCATTGGTTTCAAGCGCAAGTAAGGCATTGCAAATTTCAATAAGGTTATTACTTAAAACTTCATGTTGCAAATAGGCTGTTGCTTCATTAATGTTTTTTATCGCATAGTATTTTGAAGTTGAGGTAAACCCCAAACCTTGTATCTGCGGAAAGATATACCACATATAGTGGCTTTGTTTTCTTCCGTTTTTTATTTCTGATAACGCAATTGCATAATCTGTACGTTGGGCTTCAATGAATTTTTCGAGGCTGTAATTGTCGGGCATATTTCTGGTTATTATTGATATAATATTGAAAGATCATTCAGGTTAAAGGATAAAATCAAACTTACAACTGTTTGTATTTTTTTAGAAAAAAATGAAAATAAATTTGTTTAAATGAATATTTATTCATTTAATTTTGCGGCGTGAAATTAAAAGACGATAATAAAATAGATCAAATCTTTAAGGCAACGCTAAAACTGGTAAAAGCAAATGGTCTTTCCGGAACAACGATGCAGGCAGTAGCAAAAGAAGCAAAAATTGCTACCGGCACGCTTTATATCTATTTTAATAATAAAGAGGCGCTCGTTTCAAGCCTGTTTCATCAATGCATAAAAAATTCTGCCAGTGTATTTTTTAAAGACTATGATGTTAAAACTCCGTTTAAGGTTGGGTTTCACATTATATGGTCAAACATAATGCAGCACAGGCTTTCCCGCTTTGAGGAAACGCTTTTTATTGATCAGTGTTTCCATTCTCCGTTTATAGATGAGCACACAAAAGTTACTGCAAAAAAAATATTTGAACCCTTGCGTGATCTGCTGGAACGCGGCAAAAAAGAACATCACATAAAGAATATTGACACATTCTGGTTAACTGCTTTTATGGTTGGATACATTAATGAAATAGCAAAAAGAGTTACCTATTTTAATAAAAAGATCACCGAAGAAATTTTAGAAATGAATTTTCAATTATGCTGGGATGGCATAAAGGCATAAACTTCTTTGTTATCTAAATGAATATTTATTCACTATAAATAATTTTAAGTTTTCCAAACAGTATTTATCTGAATTATTATTAAAGCAACCATGATATATGAAGCATAGAAGGCATATAATTTTCTCAATGATATTTTTATCATTTTTATTGCTGTTAAAAGCAAATGCACAGGAAACTAAAACGCTTACACTTAATGAAGCTGTAGATCTGAGCATAAAAAACAGTAAGCAATTAAAATTGAGCAAGGCAAAAATTGATGAAGCAGTTGCCGCAACAAAAGAAGCCTCTGAAAAAAGATTACCTGATGCAAGTGTTAGTGCATCTTATTTGCGTATTACAAAGCCTGACCTGAAAATGAAGACCGGCGGCAGCGATAGCACAGGTGGTGGTGGTGGTTTTGCTATACCAACTATTAACCAGGCACTGTATGGCACAGCGAATGTATCGTTGCCAATTTATGCAGGCTCTAAAATTAAATATGGTATCGAATCTGCGAAATATCTTGAGCAGGCAACAAGACTTGATGCAGAGAATGATAAACAGGAAATCATACTAAATACAATTGCTGCATATATTAATTTATATAAAGCCAATGTGGCTGCAAAGCTGGTAGAAGATAATCTTGAACAATCAGGAAAGCGAGATACTAATTTCATCAATCTTGAAAAAAATGGGTTACTGGCGAGAAATGATTT
>JBDTLW010000518.1:0-2855 GCA_039934575.1 Parafilimonas sp.
TCAATTGGCATGAGCCTGAATGTGCGTAAAGGGAAATCTTATCCAGAAATTGATTATAATTTTAACCAGAAAACACTGGATATTTCTGCTATGAGCCTGCATCGTGTATTGCGTACTGCATGGGATATGGATGCGCTGAATGAAGGTGCCAGCGTAATTGCTCTTACATATATTGCAGCACAACGCGTATTTCCTGATTATAATGAAATGGCTGATGCTAAAGCTTTGCTGGAAAGTGTAACACGCAGCTTTGGTTATTATTATGGCGGAAGAAAAAAAGTAAGAATAAATACCGTATCACAATCACCCACAAAAACAACTGCAGGCAGTGGCGTAAAAGGTTTTGATGGCTTTATGAATTATGCCGAAAAAATGAGCCCGCTGGGAAATGCTTCTGCAGAAGATTGTGCTAATTATTGCACGTTATTATTTAGTGATTATGCAAGAATGGTTACCATGCAGAATTTGTTTCATGATGGTGGTTTTAGCTTTACCGGCGTTACAAAAGAAGTGATAGAGCAAATGGAGAAATAAGCTTTTGCTTTAATGGAATAATGTAGAAATTGTTCCTGCTTTGCATATCGTTTATTCTGATATTGTTCCCTTAAAGTTAATCATGGCATGATATTTTATTTATGTCATGTATTGTTTAACTTTTAAAACTTATTACTATGTTACGGTGGACAATAATTTTTCTCGTAGTAGCTATAATAGCTGCAATATTCGGATTTGGTGGCATAGCTGCAAGCGCTGCCGGAATTGCTAAAATTCTGTTTTTTATTTTTCTTGTGTTGTTTGTTCTATCATTGATATTCGGCAAAAGAGGTCCGGTAGATGTTTAATAGCCAGTACATTATTTAATTTAAACGCAGGTATTTTTTTATGCCTGCGTTTTGTTTTATAATGATTATTATTTGCCACAACTTATATAATTAATTTACAGTTTACTTTGCAATTATGCAGACAGATTTTCTTGTAATCGGTTCAGGTGTTGCCGGCTTAACTTATGCTATAAAAACAGCCAAGGCATTTCCAAAAAAGCAGATCATTGTAATTACCAAAACAACCGCAGATGAAACCAACACTAAATATGCACAAGGCGGTGTTGCGGGCGTGTGGGATGAAAATGACAGTTTTGAAAAACATATAGAAGATACATTAATTGCAGGTGATGGTTTATGCAATGAACAAATAGTTGAAATTGTTGTGAAAGAAGGACCGGAGCGCATACAGGAGATAATTAATTATGGTGCTGAATTTGACAAAGATGAAACCGGCGAATATACATTAGGCAGAGAAGGCGGACATAGTGAGAACAGAATTCTTCATCATAAAGATGTAACAGGAAAAGAAATTGAACGTGCTTTATTAAAAGAAGTAAAAAAATTTTCAAACATTAAGTTTATCAATTATTGTTTTGTTGTTGATATAATCACACAACATCATCTTGGGTTTCTTGTTACAAAATCAACAACTGATATTACATGCTACGGTGTGTATGTTTTAAATATTTCAAATAACCAGATAGAAAAAATTATATCACCTGTTACCGTGTTTGCAACAGGTGGCTGCGGTCAGGTTTATCGTACTACAACAAACCCCCGCATTGCAACCGGAGATGGTATTGCAATGGTATATCGTGCAAAAGGTAAAGTGGAGAATATGGAGTTTATACAATTTCATCCTACAGCATTATTTGAACCTGGTATTTCTCCTTCTTTTTTAATTACAGAAGCAGTGCGCGGTGATGGAGGTATTTTGCGCAATAAAAATGAAGAAGCTTTCATGGAACGCTATGATGACAGAAAAGATCTGGCCCCGCGAGATATTGTAGCACGTGCAATTGATAATGAAATGAAACGTGCAGGTACAGAGCATGTATATCTTGATTGCCGGCACATGAACATGGAAAAATTCATTCATCATTTTCCAAATATTTATGAAAAATGTTTGAGTATTGGTATTGATGTTTCAAAACAAATGATTCCTGTGGCACCGGCTGCGCATTATAGTTGCGGCGGTATTAAAACAGATGAATGGGCCTGTACATCCATATTAAATTTATATGCCTGCGGCGAATGTGCCAGTACAGGTTTACATGGCGCAAATCGTTTGGCGAGTAACAGTCTTTTGGAAGCAATGGTTTTTGGGCATCGTGCTTATTTAAAAACTTTGGAAAATATTGAAGCTGGTTCTGGCTCCCCTCTCCATTTATGGAGTGGGGGTGAGGTACCGGATTGGAATGCATTAGGAACAAGCGAACCAAAAGAAATGATCCTTATCACACAAAGCTTAAAAGAACTTGAACAGATAATGAGCGATTATGTTGGTATAGTGAGAAATGATGTGCGTTTAAAACGTGCTTCAAAACGCCTTGATCTGTTGTTTGAAGAAACAGAAGCTTTGTATAAATCCACAAAAGTTTCACCACAACTTTGCGAACTAAGAAACCTGATAACAGTAGGTTATCTTATTGTAAAAAGCGCTGAATTCAGAAAAGAAAGCCGGGGCTTACATTACAATACAGATCACCCGTATAAAAGCACATTGCTTCAAAACATAATTTTATAAGATTATTTTTATTGAATGTATTATTTACTGTACGGTTTTTTATACTTATTTTCTTTACTGCCATTTTGGATATTGTATCGTATCAGCGATTTTGCTTATGTGCTTATTTATCATGTTTTTGGTTACAGGAAAGATGTAGTTTTTTCAAATTTGGCGATCGCGTTTCCTGAAAAATCATTGGAAGAAAGAAAACACATCGCAAAAAAGTTCTACAGAAATTTCACTGATAATTTTATTGAAATAATTAAGCTCTTAAGTATATCAAAAAAACAACTGCAAAAAAG
>JBDTLW010000519.1:0-2854 GCA_039934575.1 Parafilimonas sp.
TAATGAATTTCTGAAAAAGGTATATTGGTAATGCGATACATTTTCCAGTCTTTATAATCAAAATGCCACCATTCATATTCATACACGGTAAAGCCCTGCGCTTCCATTTTTGAACGTAATAAATCTCTCATCTTTCTTTGCTGTTCCGTGCCGCCCGTATAGTTTGGATAAGAGCGTTCCGTCATTTCATCGTAGTTGCCTGTCATTTCAATTTCTTTACCGGTTGCAAGATCATATAAGCTCAGATCAACTGCGCAACCGCGATTATGTTTTGAACCTTTTGAAGGATCAGCAACAAACTGCTTCTTATCTGCGGGTGTTATATCCCAGAATAATTTTGTAACACTCCAGGGTCTGTATCCGTCAAACACAACCAGGGCATACCCCAATGGTTTTAAAGATGCATTTACTTTAATCAATGCTTCCGCAGCAGGTCTTTGTAAAAAAGCTCTTGCTTCTTTATACACCGGTCTTCCGGTAAAATTATTTTTGGTTGCATAGTGTATATCTAAATGAATGGTTGAATCAAGCTTGATTAATTCAACTAAATCTGTTGGTTTAAAATCGCCGTCTTCCTTTGGAGGTTGAGAACGGCAAGATGTAATTGTGGAAATAAAAATTATAAAGACTATTTGAAATAATTTCATCAATATTTATTTTAGTAATAACGTGCGTCCGAAATAAAGATATATCACCGCTTCGCGGTTTTTAGTTTTATTTTATGGCTTAACTATAATCATGTCAGTCCTTTGGACTTAACATAACCACGAAGTGGTGAAATGTTTATAGAAACGGTATAACTACAATGCATAATAGAACCCTGAAAGCCCGCCTGAACGGAACGGGCAGGGGTGATATGAATTGTATTGAATAAAATTTCGTTTAGCTTATCCCGAACTCACCTTGGTAATAAATTTATTCTTCCAATCATCATAATCCATTTCAAATTTAATTTCTCCTTTTCCATGCGTCCCAATTTCTTTCCAGCCTGCTTTGCGATAAAATTTTTCTGCTCTTGTATTTGGCGCTGTTCCTAACCAAACAGGTTCTTTTGTTTGATCAAAATACCAATCCAGCATTATATCATGCAACTTTTTACCAATACTTTTTCCTTCAAATTCAGGATGAACAAATAAAGCCCATATATTTTTTTCTTTCAGATCTGCAATAGAAAAACCAGCGATGAAATCATCAATTTCACAAACCCAGCCTTTACCTCTTTGCGTTATAAATGCTGCACAATCTTCGTCAGTTATAAGCGCCGGATTACTCAGCATATTTTCTTTAACCGAGTTTCTTACAATTTGCATCTGCGGAATATCTTCAATAATTGCTTCGCGAAATATCATTTATTTTTTTGTTTGATGTTCTTCTTTTTTATTACTGATTTCTTTATTGTTCTTTTTGCCGCTGATATTGATTTTACAATCGTCTCTCCTTTGCGCAACTGAGCTTTGTCTTTTACTTTTCCAAGTGAATTTGCATAAGCTTCTTTCATTAATTTTTTTATGTACGCTTTTGGAAATTCATTCAAATCTTTTACAAGAAAATATCTGTACTGTTTTCCATTGCCTATTAATTTTTTTTCAGGATCAGCAATTTCATTACCCCAATAAAAACCAAAATGAATATTATAGTTTGTTCTGTAAACAGCAATAGAACAAAATATATGACTGAGTTTATCAGTAGGCGACCAACCAACTGCCAGTGCATTATAATTATCCCAAATCAATTCATTACAATGCGCGTATTGATCCCAAATAAAATCTCTGAGCCATAAAACTGTTTTTTGTTTTTCTTCAGGACATGCTGAAAGAAATTTCAACAGATCTGATTTTTGTTCTTTACTCATTTTATTTTTTAAAACTTATATATTTCTATCTGTTTATTTCAATCAATAAAACCCAAGCATCTGCCATTGCTTTTATAAGCTGAATATAAAAATTTCCATTCTCCGTAGCGTTCATTACCCAAAAGGAGTCATTGGAGAAGAGAAGTTTAATTATATGAAATTAGTATTTTGTCTTTGTTATTTTCTTATTTTTAAAGCACAACTAAGTATGGCGCAATTAACAAATTTTGATAAATTAATTAATCAATTGCACTTTAATGTACTAACTGTGGATCCAGATTCCTCTATCAATGATTTTTTAGAAAAAAATGTTCCCACTTACGCAAAAAAGAGTAAAAATGGTACTTGGAAAGCAATGGCACCTACTTCAGATGTATCTTCATTTAGCTATGATATTGATACGTTTTCCTTTACAAGCCATCCATATTTTCATGAAAGATTTAGCAGAGGTTCTTTTCTTTTTTTAATCAAAAAAGAATCTGGAAAATTTTCAAATTTGAGTGGAATGTATCTCAGTTTTGATTTCGAATCAAAAGACGATGCTAAACACGCCTGCAACAAATTAGTTGATTCTTTTAAATTAATCAGTACAAAACAAGAAGTTGATTACGTTGGTCAGATGAGAATCTTAAGATTTTTTGATAACGATAAGAATACTATTTATCAACCGGTTTTAATAATTGAACGTGAATTGAAAGATAGTAATGCTTATCAACTTATAGTTGGATGTGATTATGTAATGAAACGATTTCCAGATTTTGATACTTTTATTAAGTAATAGTTTTTACGACTCTTTCAGAAAGTGCCCGCAAGTAGTTCGCCAAAATCAGTGCAGGAAAAAAAGATGAACCGCAAGGTCCTTTCAACACACAAGGCTTTGCGAAGAAACATTACGGGAAAGAGAAGCGTATGACTATTTCAACAACTTTGAATTATGAAGTTCTTGGAAGTCCTCTCCTTTGGACTACTGTGTACCCACATCTTTATAAAAATTTTTAGCTA
>JBDTLW010000520.1:0-2854 GCA_039934575.1 Parafilimonas sp.
ATTGGTTTTCTTCAATCAAAACTAAAAAAAACCATACTCGGCAAATTGAAAATTGATAAGGCTGAAATAACCGTATGGCAAACTTTTCCAAAAATTGGTATAACCCTCAAAAATGTAACCATCAGCGATTCCTTTTATAATAAGCCTTTTTTACGAGCCGGGGAAATAACTGCAAAAGCAGGGTTTTTAGATTTGATGGGAAGTAAGCTTACCATAAGTTCTATAAGAATAAAAGATGCAGTTATACATTCCTTCACCGATGCAAGAGGTTATTCGAATACTTATGTTTTAAGATCTCACAGTGATAGCAGTAAAGCAAAAGATAAAAGCAAAAAACCCGTTGTGTTCCGTAATCTTGAATTGAAAAATGTTAGTGTTATTATTGAAGATGCTATAAAAAACAAACGTTACGCTGCCAGAATTGATAATGCTGATATTGATATGCGCTTAACCGGTTCAAAATATTATATAACATTTGATGAAGATCTTTTTCTGCGTGGACTTGGGTTTAAGTTTGTTCAGGGTTACTGGCTGGAAAATCAAAGGATACAGGCTAAGTGGCGTTTTGTATTTGATACCACCGGAAATATTCTTTCGTTTAAAGACACTAAGGTTAAAATTCAGGGGCAACCCTTTATTATAAAAGGAGAATTTGATTTTGGTAAGAAATCAGAATTTCATATTGATGCTGTTACCAAAGCTATTTCATACAGCACGGCATTAGGTATATTAAAACCTAAAATAAGAGAAAAGCTGCAAAAGCTGAATCTTAAAAATGTATTAGATGTTAACGCTTCACTTACCGGCTCATTATCTCACCAGGGCGATCCATCAGTTAAGGTTGATTTTAAAACACAGAATAATGCAATTAATACGCCTGTAATCAATTTAAACAATTGTAATTTTTCAGGGAATTTTATAAACCAGGCTGATACAAATATTCCTCCGGATGATTCTAATTCAATAGTTACTATTAAATCTTTCACAAGCAGTTGGGGCGATATAAACGTAAAAGCGCCGAATATTACTGTAAGCAATTTTACAAAGCCAACGCTTCAGTTTGAATTTTTTTCTGAATGTACTTTGCCGCAATTAGATGATCAGCTTTCTTCTGAAACACTAAACTTTGTAAGCGGTAATGCAAAATTGTACTTAGCATATAACGGACCTTTAATTACTGACCCTTCATTACTTAACCAGCTTAATGCAAAAATTCAGATCGAAAATGGAAATATTGTATATGTGCCGCGCAGTTTAACCTTTTCAGAATGCAATGGTGCCATAAGTATTACCGGCAATAATTTGCTCATGAATAATTTTCAGTGTAACCTGAATACAAATCATTTTGTGGTAAATGTTACCGGTAATAATTTAAACAGAATTTCAACTAAAGAAGCAGGTAAAGCAACCATTAATTGCAACGTGTTTTCGCCAGATATTGATCTTACAGATTTTAAAGCATTGTTTGCTAAAAAAGCAAAGCTTGCTGCAAAAAAAAGTAACAATAATTTGAGAAGTACTGCAAATGCTATTGATAATGCGGTAGAAAATGGAGATTTATTTCTTAATGTGAAAGCTCAAAAATTATCACTGCATCATTTTACTGCAAGCAATGTAATTGCCAATGTATTTTTTAAGAATGATGATTGGGAAATTAAACAAGCATCAATGCTTCATGCTGATGGCAGCTTTAATCTTACAGCAAAAGTGCACCAGGTAAACGATAACCTGCATCAGTTGAGTGCACATGTAAACCTGCAGAACATCAATGTAAAAAAATTATTTTATGGATTTGATAATTTTGGACAAGCAACTATTACAGCAAATAATTTAAAAGGCATTATGAATGCAAAAGCAGACATCAGCGCCGGAATAAGTAATGCAGGAAAATTTATTACAAATACAATGAACGGAGAGTTGATCTTTTCTTTAAAAAATGCAGCCCTCATTAACCTTAAATCTTTTCAAAACATCCAGCAATATGTATTTAAAGACCGCAACCTGAGCAACGTGGAATTTGCAGAATTGAAAAACACATTTGATATTAAAAATGGAGACATTTATATTCCCCGAATGATTGTGCAATCTTCTGCATTAACTATGTATATTGAAGGTGTATATAGTTTTGCAGACAGAACAGATATTTCAATACAGGTGCCTTTGTCCACACTTAAAAACAAACCGGAAGATTATAAAACAATTGATAAAGCAAAAGCTGAAAAACCTGGCGCCAGCATATATTTAAGAGCAAAAGATAAAAACGGAGAGGTTAAAATTGGTTTGGATCTTTTCAAAAAATTCAGAAGAGATAAACATAAAAAAGATGCTGAATAATTTGTTATGTTTTTTAATAAAGAAAACATGTTTTTGAATGATGAATATTATATGCAGCAGGCTTTGCGTGAAGCAGAAAAAGCTTTTGATGCAGATGAAATTCCGATAGGCGCTGTTATTGTTATCAATCAAAAAATTATTGCACGCGCATATAATATGACAGAGCAGTTGAATGATTCCACAGCACATGCAGAAATTTTAGCGCTTACTTCAGCATACAATTTTCTTGGCAGCAAATATTTACCCGATGCAACTTTATATGTTACAGTTGAGCCTTGCTTAATGTGTGCCGGCGCAATGTACTGGAGCAAACTTGACCGTGTGGTTTGGGGAGCAGATGATGATAAAAATGGACATAGAAGATTTTTATCTCCCCCCTCTCCACTGAGTGGAGAGGGGTTGGGGGTGAGGTCCCCATTTCACCAAAAAACAAAAATAAAAACAGGAGTGCTTAAAGAAGAATGCGCCGCATTACTGAAAACATTCTTTCAACAGAAAAGATGATGCTGTCTGCACACGC
>JBDTLW010000521.1:0-2849 GCA_039934575.1 Parafilimonas sp.
GAATACAACTTAAGTGAATAAGTAAGAAGTCAACAATTGCCATGACTTTTAAGTCGTGGCAAATAAAACACCTGGGAAAAGGCTTTAGCCAAACACCTGAAATTTTTAATATATTCTTTTGGCTAAAGCCCTTAATAAAAGTTCTTTATAAGCCACAACCTGAAGGTCGTGGCAATTTAAATTCCTCAATTAATTCAAACAGCTTCTAAAAAAATTTCTACTTTTAAAAATTAAATTTAAAAAAAATGGAACCCAATTCTAACATTACTTCTAATCAAATTATCATTAAAGACAACACAGCCAACCCGGCGCCGCTTGGTTTACTTGGTTTTGGTATGACGACCATTCTGCTTAACATTCACAACGCAGGTATTTTTGAACTTGATTCTATGATAATGGGCATGGGCATTTTCATGGGCGGCATTGCACAAATTTTTGCCGGCTTGCAGGAATGGAAAAAGAACAACACATTTGGTGCAACTGCATTTGTTGCTTATGGCTGTTTCTGGTTATCGCTTGTTGCTATATGGCTGATACCTGCCACCTCTTTTGGCGCTGCCTATAAATCAAGTGAAACTGCGCTTGGCTGGTATTTATTATTATGGGGAATATTTACATTTTTTATGTTTATTGGCACATTAAAACTTAACCGTTTATTGCAGGTAGTTTTCTCTACATTAACTGTACTTTTTATTTTGCTGGCAGTAAGCGCTTTTACAGAAAACAAATCTCTACATACCATTGCAGGTTATGAAGGAATTATTTGCGGCGCCTCTGCATTTTATGGTTGCTTCGCGTTAATATTAAATGAAGTGTACGGGAAAAAAGTTTTGCCTGTGTAGATATTTGATGCTATGAAAAATATGAATACGGTTAAGCAATAAAACGAATCTTAATTGAAATACTAAAGCTGGTTACATAAAAAAAATTCTTCCGTAACATTGCACATGCTTCAAAAAACTTATAGTATATATTCTGATGATTTGAATGATGTGCAGCTATGTGTAGAAGCAGGTAAAAATCATATTGCCTGCTGGTGCAAAAAACCGGGCGATAATACATTAAGGGCTTTTGAATTTTTTATGTGTGATGATTATACAGCAGAAAATTTTGAAGCGCTGATAGATAATACAAAATTGAATTCACGGCTGCTTACTATGCCGGTGCGCAGTACAAATTTTTTCTGGAATACAGATGAAGCGCTTTGCCTGCCGGCAGGAAAAGATGATGCTGATTTTTTGAAAGCGAATTTTGATTTAATGTTTGGTGATTCATTTGACAGTAAAATTTTTTCTGCTTCAACTGCACAATGCACTGTTGCCTGGAGATTAAACGACCTGCAACAGCATATTGCAAAACAATGTTTTAATGCAGTAGCATTCAGTCATCCGTTTACGCAGCTTTTTTCGTTATTAAAAACAAATAATAAAACTGCTCTTTACCTGTTCTTTTATCCAAATTATTTTACGCTCATCGCCGTTAAAGAAAATAAACTTCAGTTTGCACAAACAAGAAAATATGCAATACCTGAAGATGTTTTATATTTTGTTTTGAATGTTTTTAAACAATATGATATTGAAAAGAATACCAACATTTTTTGCGGAGGTTTTATAGATGAAAAATCCAAGCTTTACGAAATACTGTATCAATATCTTGAAGGCTTTCAATTAATGCAGGTTGATGAAACTTCTTTCTCTACTGATGAATTCAAACAATATTCACCACACTATTTTTTGCCTTATATAAATTATGTTGTATGAGGATAATCTCCGGCATACTTGGCGGAAGAAGAATTCATCCGCCGTCAAAAATGCCTTATACAAGACCTACAACCGATATTGCAAAAGAAGGATTATTTAATATTTTACAAACACGCATAGATTTTGAAGATGCTAAAACGCTTGATCTTTTTGGCGGAACCGGAAGCATTAGTTATGAGCTTGCATCAAGAGGCGCTTCTCAATTAACGATAGTTGAAAAAGATGCAGCGATGTATGCTTTCATTAAAAAAAATATTGAGGAACTTAAAATTGAAAACGCCGCTATAATTAAGATGGATGTTTTTAGTTTTCTTTTATCATGCAATGAAAAATATGATTTCATTTTTGCAGGCCCGCCGTATGCTTTAAATACCATTGATGAATTGCCAAAAATTATTGCTGAAAAAAAATTGATTGCTGAAGATGGTTTTTTTGTTTTGGAACATACCCCAAGAAATGATTATGAAAAGTTTGCAGGTTTCAACTTTAAAAGAAACTATGGAACAACCGTGTTTTCATTCTTTGCCCCCGCCCCTAAAGGGGAGTTATAAAAACATTACTAAACAAAATCTTTTTAAGAATTGGTTATGGCAGCTAATAATAATTCTGAACTTCAACAACTCCCTTTAGGGTTGGGGCATACAATTTTCATAACCGGAATAGGAACTGATATAGGTAAAACAATTGCCGCTGCAATCCTCACAGAAGCGTTGGAAGCTGACTACTGGAAACCCATTCAGGCAGGTTTTGATGAAGGAACAGATTCAGAATTTATACGTTCACTCATCAGCAATAAAAAAACAATTATTCATCCGGAAACATATAAATTAAAACTGGCTGCATCGCCGCATATTGCTGCAAGAGAAGAAGGAATTGAAATTGATTTGAACAAGATTGAAAAAGATTATTTTAGGATTGTCAATCGTGAATTGTCAATCGTGAATAGTGAACGATCATCTGTCAACAGTCATCTGTTATCAGACAACTTAATCATTGAAGGCGCCGGCGGCTTAATGGTTCCTTTAAATGAAAATGAATTTGTACTTGACCTCATAAAAAAATTAAATGCAAAAGTTGTTTTGGTAAGCA
>JBDTLW010000522.1:0-2846 GCA_039934575.1 Parafilimonas sp.
GAAAGTATTTATGCATTACTTGTTGGCGGCATATCTATGATAATTGCCGGCTTTTGTAATTTTCTTGTGAAAGAAGATGATAATGAAACAGCAAAAGAAATGATAGAAGATATTGAGCTTTTAAGAAACCCTGGCGATATAATCTAACAAAGCCGGGGAGGTTTTTGAACCGCCCGACCGATACTTAATTAATGAATTAAAAACTTCAACCGTGATAATAAAAAAACTTTTTTCTCTTTTAATTCTCTCTTCAATTTATATAACGCTTGTTGCCCAGGATATTGAAGTATATCCAACGCATTGGTGGATTGGAATGAAAAATCCAAACCTGCAGATAATGGTTCATGCGGATGATATAGCCAACAAAATTCCGATGATAAAAATGCCTGAAACAGGAATCAGAATTGCAGATGATATAAACATTGTGAATCTTGAAAGAGTTGAAAATCCAAACTATATTTTTTTAGATATACGAATGGGCAAAACAGCCAGGGCTGGTACATACACAATCAGTTTTGGACAAGGCGATAAAAAAATAAATATTAATTATGAATTTAAAGAACGCAGAAAAGGTAACGGTACTTTATATGCGCAGGGCGTTACATCATCAGACTTTATTTATCTCTTAATGCCAGACCGTTTCAGCAATGGCGATACAACAAATGATCGCATTGCAGGTATGAAAGATCAATCATTAAACCGTGATTCAATTTATTTAAGGCATGGCGGAGATTTGCAGGGTGTTATTAATCATCTTGATTATTTAAAAGGGCTTGGCGTTACAACATTGTGGATGACGCCGGTGCTTGAAAATGATATGCCTAACCGTACAGAACATGGTTATGCATTTACAAATCATTATAAAATTGATCCAAGACTTGGTGGTGAAAAAGCTTACCTGCAATTAAGTGATGAACTGCATAAACGCGGTATGAAACTGATTCAGGATGCAGTGTATAATCATGTTGGATTATATAATTTTTTAGTGCAGGATGCTCCATCAAAAGATTGGTTACATCAATGGCCAACATTTACACAAACCAATTACAGGGAGCAACCTTTATTTGATCCTCATTCAGCAAAATCAGACGAAAAAAAAATGAGCGATGGATGGTTTACAAAACAGATGCCTGACCTTAATCAATCTAACCCGATGGTTGCAAATTTTTTAATTCAGCATGCTATTTATTGTGTTGAAGAATTTGGTGTGGATGGCTGGCGCATTGATACATACATCTACAACGATCTCAACTTTATGAATCGTTGTAATAAATCGCTTACGGATGAATATCCGCATATAACAATGTTTGGTGAAGCATGGGTGCACGGCACGGCAAATGAAGCATACTTTGCACAGAATAATATCAATACAAAATTTAAAAGCAATTTACAAGGTGTTACCGATTTTCAATGTTTGTTTTATGGTATTCAGTCTGCACTTACAGAGCCATTTGGTTTTACAGATGGTGTGCATAAATTATATACAACTTTAAGCAATGACTTTTTATATGTTGATCCCACACGCAATGCAATCTTTTTAGATAATCATGATCTCAGCCGCTGGTATTCAGTTGTTGACAGCAATCTTGAAAAAGATAAAATGGGTTTTGAATGGCTGCTCACAGAGCGTGGTATTCCGCAAATGTATTATGGTGATGAAGTTTTAATGGCAGGTGTTACTAACCCGGATGGTTGGGTGCGTTTAGATTTTCCCGGCGGATGGAATGATGATAAAACAAACGCATTTACCGGAACAGGTTTAACACAGGATCAACTATCTGTTCAATCATTAATAAAAACACTGGCAAACTTCAGAAAAAATTCTTCTGCATTAAAAACGGGAAAGCTTATGCAATACATTCCTGTTGATGGCTTGTATGTTTATTTCAGATACGATAATGATCAAACAATCATGTGTGTGATGAATACAAGTAATAAACAACAGGTGATTGATTTTTCAAATTATGCAGAACGCACTGCAGGATTTTCAACTGCAGTTAATGTGTTGAGTAATGCATCTTATAAAACATCATCAACTATAACTATTGATTCAACACATAGTTTAATACTTGAATTAAAGAAATAAAAAACCTGTCAGGTTGCAATTTTAAGTGGCAGAACAGTAGGATTCAACCTGACAGGTTAAAACAACATAAAAACAACTCAAAGGTATTTGTATGTAAGCAAAAAGCAGTTGGTGAATATTGCCAGCCCTTTGGATGATTTATACCGAAAATCTTAACAATGTTAAAATTTGTATTGACGCGACTACAATACAAAAAACGCAATAGAAAGGTGATGAAAATCAATGCTTATTTTTTTGGATAAACCATGCGTTTCGTGTAATATCGTGTAAGCTGCTATTATGGAAATACTCAGCTACTGCATCTCTCTTAAAAACTCTTATGAAGATTTTCATTTTACTTACTATTCTTTGTGTGACAATCGTAAGTTGTGAAAATTCCACCCAGATTGAAAAAGCAAAAACATTTAATCAGTTCGATTTTTCCTATAATAACTTTTTTACAACCTGCTTCTCAATTAAATTCACACAAGACGACACAGTTTTTATTCAACAGCACTTCGCCGCTTTTTCTGACACCTTAAAAAGTAACAAAACCTATTTTGCGATATTGAGCAACACCGAAAAGCAAACGCTTGACAGCTTCATAAATAAAATGAAGTTTGCTTTGTATGACACGTCCTATTACCAATCATACCAAGACGGGGATTATTATCAATTCTTTATTGCAAACGACACCTTACAAAAAACAATTTTTGTTCATAGTGACAGCATAGCGAAAGAGTTAAAGGCTTTTGGGTATTGGATTGTTGCGACAAAAGAA
>JBDTLW010000523.1:0-2842 GCA_039934575.1 Parafilimonas sp.
TTATACGTAGGAAATATTTTAATGCTTGCGGGTGTTGGTGTTTTATCAAACTCGTTATTGTATGTTATAATAATGATACCCTTTTTTCTATTCGTTTACCAGGCAATTGTATTGGCTGAGGAAAATTTTTTAAGAAATAAGTTCGGCGAACAATTCAACAGTTATTGTGCAAGCGTTAACCGTTGGTTTCCGAATTTTAAAGGGATTGGTAAAACATTTTCGGGTATGCGTTTTAACTGGAAACGTTACGTTGCTAAAGAACATACCACAACATTTATATGGCTTTGCGGTATCGTTTTGTTGTTGCTTTTTTATTATCCCCAGCTTACAAATAATGATGCGCATTTACGCAACACATTGCTTATAGTTATTCTTTCTTTTTTAGTAGTAGTATATATTTTTATAAGAGGTATAAAAAAGTCTGGTCGGTTAAACGAATAATTTTTATTCCTGTTTTCACTAACCTGTTTTTTATTAGGTTTGCTATATGTCAGAACTTACCATCAGTAAGCGCGGTCATCACATGCCGCCATCGCCAATAAGAAAACTTGTTCCTTATGCTGAAGCTGCAAAACAAAGAGGCATAAAGGTTTATCATTTAAATATTGGTCAGCCTGATATTGAAACACCACCACATGTTTTGGAAGCGGTTCGTAATTCTGATTTTAAAATTTTAGAATACAGCCATAGTGCAGGTAATGAAAGTTATCGCCGTAAGTTGGTAAGTTATTATGCAAAGAATAATATCAGCATACATCATGATGAAATTATGATTACTACCGGCGGCAGTGAGGCAATTTTATTTGGCTTCATGGCTTGTATGGATCCGGGTGATGAAGTAATAATTCCTGAACCGTATTATGCAAATTATAATGGCTTTGCAGTTGCAGCGGGCGTTAATGTTGTGCCGATAACATCACACATAGAAAATGGTTTTGCATTACCACCAATTGAAGATTTTGAAAAATCAATTACAGCTAAAACAAAGGCAATAGTAGTTTGTAATCCAAATAATCCTACAGGTTATTTATATAGTAAAGAAGAATTGGACGTGCTGAAAACAATTGCACTAAAATATAATCTGTATTTGTTTGCTGATGAAGCTTACCGTGAATTTTGCTATGAAGGAAAACATTTTAGCGCCATGCAATTAGAAGGTTGTGATGATAATGTTGTGCTGATGGATACCATAAGCAAACGATACAGCAGTTGCGGTGCAAGAATTGGTGCATTTATAACACATAATAAAGAAGTATATAACACAGCAATGAAATTTGCCCAGGCAAGATTAAGTCCGCCTTCTTTTGGACAAATTGCAGGTGAGGCTGCTATTGATCTGCCTGATAATTATTTTGATATTACTAAGGCAGAATATAAAGCAAGAAGAAATTTAATTGTGCAAAGATTAAGCACAATGAAAGGAGTTTATTGCCCAAATCCCGGCGGTGCATTTTACGCAATGGCGAAATTGCCTATTGATGATTCAGATAAATTTTGCCAATGGCTTTTGGAAGATTTTAATTATGAAAAACAAACTGTAATGCTTGCACCTGCAACGGGATTTTATGGTTCAATTGATTTAGGAAAAAATGAAGTAAGGCTTGCGTATGTTTTAAATCTTGAATCAATAAATGCGGCCATGGATTGTCTTGAAAAAGCATTGGAGCAATATCCGGGCAGAACCTCTTAGCGCAACAGGCTTATATTTCCTTTTTCTACAAAAGTTTTATTGCCCGAACATTCAAGCTCCAATAAATAAATATATACATCAGGTTTTTGAAGATTGTTTTTATATTTTCCATCCCATCCATCTGCAGAATTGTTTGAAGAAAAATTTCTTTTTTGAAAAACCTTTTCCCCCCAGCGATTAAAAATTGTTAGCGATTTGATAGGAATATCCTGACCTGAACGCGGGAAAAAATAATCATTCATGCCATCATTATTTGGCGAAAAAGTATTGGGCAGATAAATAGATTCAGCGGTGCAAATAGTAATGATTGTTATGTTATCTGTATTGCTGCAGCCGAAGCTATTCGTGGCGCTTAAAGTATAGGTAATATCCTTATCAATTGTAGCAACAGGTTGCAAACAATTATAACAGGATAAGCCTGTTGCGGGAAGCCATTCAAAATTTTGTGCATCATTACTTGCGGAAGTAATGATTGTATATGATGAGCCTTTTATAAGATGAATAATACTGTCAGCAATATCAACAATTGGTTTTGGATTCACAACCACATTTACTATAGCCGTATCTGAAAAACAATTGTTGCTATCTTTTCCAATTACCGTATAAGCGGTATTTACCGGAGGAAAAGCAACAGGATTTTTTGTATTACTGTTCAGTAATGTATTAATAGGGCTCCAGCTATAACTATATGCGCCATCCGCATTCAAGCTAACAGAATCGCTTTCGCAAATTGAGAAAGAATCGGGAAGCGGTAAAATTATTTCTTTAGTCTGCACTGTTATATTAACTGAATCTAAAGCAGAACAACCATTGCTGTTTGTGCCCGTAACATAATAGGTTGTAGCCTGAGATGGATTTGCAACAGGATTTGTACAATTTATACAACTGAGGTCGGGATTATTTTGCCAAACATAAGTTGAAGCACCGGAAGGATTTAATGTGATATTATTTTTTGCGCAGGTAAAAGTATCGGCTCCTGCATCTACTTCTGGCGAAAGGAAAACTTCAACAGGATGCGTAATCATATCAGTGCATCCGTTAATATCAGTAACTGTAAGATTTGCATTATATACAACCGGGAAGGAATACAAATAATTTAAAGGTCCGCTGCCGTTTGCTGTTCCGCCATCACCATAGTTCCAAAGCCATTGC
>JBDTLW010000524.1:0-2813 GCA_039934575.1 Parafilimonas sp.
GCTCCATTTCGCTTTCTTCCCACACCACACGCATGCCTTTGCCACCGCCGCCGGCAGTTGCTTTTAAGATTATAGGATAGCCAACATCTTTTGCCAGGGATTTTGCTTCATCCCAATCACGTAATAATCCTTTGCCGCCAGGCACCACCGGAACGCCAGCCTTTATCATGGTTTCTTTTGCCGTTATTTTATCACCCATTGAATTAATCATATCTGGTGTTGGCCCTATGAATTTAATTCCATGGTCAGTGCATATTTGCGCAAATTTTGAGTTTTCTGCAAGAAAGCCATAACCAGGATGAATAGCATCTGCATTTGTAATTTCAGACGCAGCAATAATATGCGGTATATTAAGGTATGAATCTGCGCTTTGCGGTTTGCCTATACACACAGCTTCATCGGCAAAGCGCACATGTAAACTGTCCTTATCAGCAGTTGAATAAACTGCTACGGTTTTAATGCCCATTTCTCTACAGGTTCTGATAACACGAAGGGCAATTTCGCCACGGTTGGCAATTAATATTTTTTTAAACACATTTTTAATTTGAGAATTTGAAAATTAAAAATTTGAAAATTATCTGAGCAATTTGAAATTCATTTTCTCCCGCCAAGATGGGATCAAATTGCTTCATTTTCAAATTAATTAGGTTCTACCAAAAAAAGTGGCTGATCGTATTCAACAGGGCTGGAATCCTGCACAAGGATTTTTACAATTTTCCCGCTTACTTCGCTTTCAATTTCATTAAAAAGCTTCATGGCTTCTATTATACATACAACTTTTCCAGGGATTATTTCATCACCAACTTCAACAAAATTGGGTTTATCCGGAGATGGTCTTTTATAAAAAGTTCCGATCATCGGACTTTTTATAGTGATAAGATTATCATTCTTAGAAGCTTGTTCATGAGTAAGTTGATTTGTTGCCTGTAACTCTGCAGAAACTGCAGCCGGTTGCTGCATAAAAAATGAAGGTTGCGTTGCAGGTTGGGCTATGTAAGTGGCTTGCGGCTCTTTTTCTTTTTTTTGTTTGATTAATATTTTAAAATCTTTTTCTTCAATGCTTAACTCCCCGATGTTACTTTTATTTATAAGCTTGATTAGTTCCTGAATTTGTTTATAATCCATAAATTAATTTTTGGGGTGATTTATTTGATTTTGTTATAAAAGGGCAGGCAAAATAGACAAAAATTATAAAGAACACCTATTTTTTAATCAAAAATACATAATAAATAAAAAACAAAGTTCTAATATATATAGCCAATTTTTGAGTATTCAGTTAGGTAGTAAAAATTGAATATTTTTTATTTCGCTTAGAAATATTTTTTTTTGATTGAGTCCAATAACACTAATTGCTCCTTGTGAATTTATAGAAGTTAAACTTCAAATAATTATTCCACATTAATACTCATCTCTGCATATATTCAAAATAAAAGAAGTTCCGGTAAGGAACTTCTTAATTCGTTTTAGGTGAGCTTGTTGATTTGAGAAAAGAGGTTAATAGCGATTATATCCGCCACCGCTGCCTTCTCCGCGATTACGGTTATATCCACCACCACCACCACCGCCGCGATTGCCACCGCCACCGCCGCCGCCACGGTTGTAACCGCCGCCGCCACCGCCGCCAAAGCTTTTCTTTTTGTAACCGCCACCGCCTCCACCTTCGCCTTCTTTACGGGGTGCAGATTCGTTTACAATAATTTTTCTGCCTGATAATTCTGTATCATGCAGTCCGCTTATTGCCTGACGGGCAGCTTCATCATCACCCATTTCAACAAAACCGAAACCCTTGCTGCGGTTATTATTGAATTTGTCTGTAATAATTTTTGCTGAAACAACTTCACCATAAGGAGTGAACATGTTGTAAAGATCATCGCTTGTTAGGCTCCAGTTTAAGTTTCCTACGTAAATGTTCATAAAAAAAAGTTTAATTATTAAAAATGAGAACAGAAACCCAAAACCGAAAACATTTACTGGAAACGTTTAGGAAGAATGGACTAACTGTGTAACATCTGAATGCGAAAATATGGTAAATATTCATTTACAATGCAATCGTAGAAAAATTATTGAAAACTTAAAAAATATTAAACAATTACTATTTGAATAAGGGCTGAAGTTTTTTTACAATATTTCCCCAATAGTAATAATTATAGTAAGAATCTGGCGTGTTTGTTATTTTATTTTTAGTTTGAATTATTTCTCTTACAAATGCCTCTGCGTTATTATCAGCAACAATTTTTATTTTTTCTCCGCAAACAGAAAGTTCTATTCCGGCAGCGCCGGTTACACAGGAAATTACAGTTGCACCGTAACCCATTGCTTCAACTATTTTTGTTTTTACACCTCCGCCTGTAACAACAGGGTTTATAAAAATATCTGTAGCTTTAAAGTAAGCATACACATCATCTACAAAGCCTGCATAAATTATATTTTTATCAGCATAATTTTTAAGTTTATTAAAAGAATCCGGTAAGCCTCTTCCGCAAATAATAATGCGGTAATTAATAAATTTATTTTGAAGCAATAACGGATTTATTTCATTCAGAATAAATGAAAGTGCATCTGCGTTTGGTTTATAATCCAAAGCTCCATTAAAAAAAAACAATGTTGTTTCTTCGGGAATATTATATTGATCACAAATTTTTTTCTTTTGCTCTGCTCTGTTTGCCGGCATTTCTTTTATCTCAATTCCAAAAGGTACAAGCACAGCATTTTCTTTTTTTACCATTTCATTTGCCACAGCAAATTGAATGTTTTCATCTGTTTTAAAGAATACTGTATCTGCATTTTTATATGACCATGTTTCGTAATTTTTT
>JBDTLW010000525.1:0-2810 GCA_039934575.1 Parafilimonas sp.
GATTTTGAAAGTTATGAAGAAGCGTATCACCAACTGATGTTTGATATAATGGAGGAGCAGGTTCAATCAACAAGGCTTGTGCTTTCCAATTCACCGGTGCAAAAAATATTTGTTGACGGGGGTTTTGGGAAAAATGATGTTTACATGCATTTACTGGCTGCAGCATTTCCTGATATTAAAGTGTATGCTGCAAATATTCCGCAAGCTTCATCGCTTGGCGCTGCGCTTGCATTACAGGGTCATTTATATAAGACTGAAATTCCATCCAATTTAATTGAATTAAAATATTATGCTGCTGAAAGAGCAGCGCAATGAAAGCGGTAGAAATTGTACAACTTAAAAAATAAAAAAAGCCCTGAAAGCTAATGCTGTCAAGGCTTTTAAAATTTACCAGTGCCCGGGACTGGATTCGAACCAGCACATCCTTTCGAACGCTGCCACCTGAAGGCAGTGCGTCTACCAGTTTCGCCACCCGGGCTTTTTAGTTCAAAAATTTTCAGTTTACAAAGTTCACAAGTTGGTGCTAAAATAAAGAACAAGTGAACATGTAAACACGTGAACTCTTAAACTACGCAACAAATATAATTGCAATTATACAACCATCAAACTGCAACCGCGTATATCGCTGCCATCTAATCTTCCCGCAACTGTAAAACTTCCGTCATCAAAAACTTCACCTGCATCATCTGTTGCAATAAAAGCGCAACTATAAGCATTTGCAAGATCAATAATATTTAATGCACCTTTACCTGTTGGCTTTACCAATAACGGATCATCTTCATCACGTACAAAAACTTTCATCCACGACGGGCAGTAAAATTTGCCATTTGCTTTTGAATATGCCTGTGATAAAAGCTCCGTCATTCCATACTCCGAATGTACCTGCTGCACTTGAAATTGCTTTTTTAAAATTGCATGCACTTCATCTCTTGTTATTTCTTTTCTGCGCCCTTTCATACCGCCGGTTTCCATAATTGTTGTGCATGAAAGTTGTATAGGAAATTTTTCTGCAAAATCAAGCAGGGCATACGTTACGCCAATTAATAAAGTTGTTTGTTTTTGATTTTCCAGTTGCTGCAAAACATGATAAAGTTTTTCATAATCGTCAAGATAAAAACCGCTTTGTGCATGTTGACTTAATTCAATTAAATCATTAACCATTTTTACAAGTGAAGAATTTTTTTGCTGCAGATAAGATGGCAGTAAACCGATAATACACCAATCTTTAATATCACCATAAAAAATTTCAAAACTGTTTGTAAAACTCTGTGTATAAAGAGTAATATCTTTTATATAATGCCTGCTTTTTGTTGATTGCGTTGTACCGCTGCTTTCAAAAAACAAATCATAATTCTCATCGCCGCAGATTATTTTATTGGTTTTAAAAAAAGAAATGGGTAAGAAAGGAATTTGGGTTAGTGATGTGATTTGATTGGTATCAATTTTTAAATGATCGCACCACTGCATGTAAATTTTGTTTTCAGTGTACTGATAAGCAAATAATTCCTTTGTCATCAACTCAAAGTCCGCATGTTTCTGAAAAATTTTGTTAACAAATGAAAAAGGCACAATGAAGTTTGTTTGTGTTTGTTATTAGTTTATCTGAATAAAATTTTATTATTTATTACAGGATTAATCCGCATATATATTTTCATAAGTACTGCGTATATTTACTTTGAAAAATATAAACCGGTTTCAAATCAATTACAAAGAAATGAAGATTAAATTACTGTGCATATTTTTAATAATGATAGGATGTATAACCTGCTCTAAAGATTCTTATAATACATCACCCACACTTAAATTTGAAAGTGTAAACGGTACTGTATTTGCCCAGCCATCTGTTGTTACTTTTAAACTGCAGTGTACAGATAAAGAAGGTGATGTTGTTGATACTATTTGGGTGCAGCGTATTTCTAAGGTTACAGCATGCGCCTCGTTATCACATATTGACAGTTTTCCAATTCCTGATTTTAACCCGCCAAAAAATGTGAAGGCAGATTTTGAATTCACATATAATTATGGCAGTATTTTTCCTCCAAATCTTGGCGCCTGTTCGCTGGCTGATGATACCAGCTATTTCCGTTTCTGGATGCATGATAAAGCACAACATATAAGCGATACCGTTCAATCTCCCGATATGGTTTTTCTGAAACAATAATGCTTTTTATTGTAAGAATGGTTTAACCTGTCATAAGAATACAAAACATATTTTTCGGAATTCAATATTAATTTTGAATAAGCATTCTTGTGCTTGCAATGAATATGTATAAAGTAGAGTTTGCAGTTAAATCATCGTTGCAATTAATTATTTTTAAAAGCATTTTAATGAAGAAAAATCATTTCAATATTAAATCACTCACTATAATTTTTGCTGGTGTAAGTATTGCATTATTTTTTATAAACTGGAAGCAACAAACTGCTGAAGAAGTAACAGTTGTAAAACGCTTATCAACAAATTCAACCAACAAATTTTATGTGTCCAATAAAGCACCATTAGAGCCTTTGCAGTTCATAAAACTGCCTGCCGGCAGTATTAAGCCAGAAGGATGGATATTAAAATATCTTGAATTGCAGCGTGATGGACTAACCGGGCATTTAGGTGAAATAAGCGCATGGCTTGATAAAAAAAATAATGCCTGGTACAGCGGTAATGGCGAAGGCGATCATGGCTGGGAAGAAGTGCCTTACTGGTTAAAAGGTTATGGTGATCTGGGTTATGAATTGCATGATTCAGCAATTATTGCAGATACTAAAGACTGGCTGAATAAAGTATTTAAAAGCCAGCAACCAAACGGATATTTTGGACC
>JBDTLW010000526.1:0-2805 GCA_039934575.1 Parafilimonas sp.
TGAACAGGTTTTTCATACTTAAAAAAATTGCCATGATTTACGGAATAAATTTTCCCGTCATCAGGGCATTTTATATCCGGATGGCTTAAACAAAATTCACCAATAGACTGATCTAATGTAAACCCGTTTACACCTCTCCTTGTTGCATATACCAACATTGTTGATGAACCATATACTACATAACCTGCAGCTACCTGTGCAACGCCGGGTTGCAAAAAATCCTTTTCATTACAAGGCGTTCCTGCTTTACTTATTCTTTTATAAATACCAAAAATTGTTCCTATGGAAACATTCGTATCAATGTTTGCGCTGCCATCAAGCGGATCGAACATTACTACATACTTGCTGTGGTTACTCATCTCATCATCAAACACAACAATATCATCTAATTCTTCACTTCCAATTCCGGCACAACTCACGCCATGTTTTAAAACAGCAATCAATTGATTATTTGCAAACACATCCATTTTCTTCACTTCTTCGCCCTGCACATTTACTTCGCCTGTTTCGCCAAGCATATCGATCAAACCAATTTTATTCACTTCTACATGAATACGTTTTGCAGCCAATCCAATGTCGCGGAGTAAAGCACTTAATTCTCCTGTTGCATTTGGAATCTTACGAAAAGCCTGAATAGTAAATTCATCCAATGTAAGTATGCGCCTGTTTACAGCCATATTGCAATCGTTTGGTGCAAATGTAGGATTTCAGGATTCATAACATACCTACATTGGTTTAATGTTCTTATATTAACTGCAAGCCATCAATTATTTCTGCAACACCATTTTCTTTGTCTCAATCAATTTGCTATCTACAAACAATGAATAATTATATACACCCGATGATAATGTTTGCACATTTACATTTATGTTTCCTTTACCAGGCGCTTTAAGATTTGCCTGCTGCATAACTTTGCCATGTTGATCAGTAATAATAATCTGAGCAGCTATAAATTTTTGCGGCAACGTGTAATTTATAACTGTTGAATTGCCAAATGGGTTGGGAGTGTTTTGTTCTAATGAAGCCGAAGAAATATTCAGTGTTTGTTGTTTGGTATTGAATGTTGAAGATTGTTCAGTTACGAATGCTTCAAGTTTTTCAAGCCGCTTTTTCAAGTCAATAATAACTTCATCTTTTGCGTCGTTTTCTTTACTTAATTCCTGCACAGCTTTTACAAGTGGTACAACAAAAGCACCATAACGCAAGCCATATAAGTCATTTTCATTTTTGGCTGCATCCACTCCGCTGAAATCATAATTAAGTTCTTTGGCAACTTTCTCAACATCCTGTGCAACAAAGCCGGTATATAAAATTTTTTCCTTTTTTTCTCTTTCTTTTTGCATAGAGCTTTGCCTGTAATTTTGTTCTTCATTCAATGCATTATTCTTATTATCTTCTTTTAAAAACCTGCTTACACCTGTAACATCAAGATTATAAGTAACAGGTTTTAATTTGTTGATGAACTGAAGACCCGGAACATTTTCTTTTATATTTTTTTTGAATCTTCCATCGCTGATTGTAGTAAAGTCTACCTGCCCTCTGATTGCCTGAATAGCTGTATTGCCAATTGTAACCAGGTGGCTCGTAGTTATTCGCGAACCGTTACCAAGCGCCGTTGAATTGGTAAAGTCGTAATTTATGCTTTGGTCTGCATCAAATCCCAGAAAAGTGCAGTAAGTATTATTATCGTTAAATGAGCCGGCTTCAACTCCATCGGCAGTATTAAACTTGCCCTTATTGTTGGTGTAAAGAGCCTTGTATCCGTTAGCAGTGTTGGAATCACCTGTTCTGTTATTTTTAAGGGCCGCATATCCGTTTGCAGTATTGGAAGAACCGGTAGTGTTATACCTAAGAGCCTCACCACCATTCGCACTATTACTATGGCCTAAAGTATTTGAATAAAGTGTATTATAACCGTTTGCAGTGTTGGAAGAACCTGTAGTATTAGAATATAGTGCAGCGTATCCATTTGCAGTATTATAAACTGCAGTTGTATTAGAATATAATGCCTGGTGACCATTCGCGGTGTTACCAAAACCAGAAGTATTTGAATAAAGAGTTTGATAACCTGTTGCTGTATTCTTATATCCTGTTGAATTGAAAAATAAAGCTTTTGAACCGATTGCCGTATTACTTATTGATTGCAATGTTGATACACTTGCGTTATTATAAAGCGCAGAATCACCTATTGCGACAATATTGCTGGCAATACTGTTTAAGTAAAGAGCGCCACTGCCTAGGGCAACGTTCGAATAACCAGTTGTGTTAGAATAAAGAGCAAGATACCCTAAAGCTGTATTATTATTTCCGGTTGTATTAAGACGGAGTGCATAACGTCCGCCTGCAATATTATAAGAGCCTGTTGTATTACTTTCTAATGCATTAGCCCCAGTAGCTGTATTTTCAAGACCGGTTGTATTTAAAGCCAAAGAAAAAAGCCCGGTGGCTGTATTATAATTTCCGCTGGTATTATATTGAAGCGCTCCTTGCCCGGTAGCAGTATTGTAACTACCCGATATATTATTTGATAATGCATTGTAACCAAAGGCACTGTTATATTTTCCTGTTGTAACGGATGATAAACTCTGATAACCAAACGCTGTATTAGCAGACGCTGAATTATAATCAATCAGACCTGATTTTTGATTATTTACCCGAAACTGCAACACAACTGCATCCTTAGTGCCTACAAAATTCAGAGATGGGACAGTGTTTTTGTTGCCTGTAAGTTTCCAGCTTTGTGCATGTGATGTTATACTGATGATCAGCAGAAAAAATATTTGGATCTTTTTCATAAAAATTATT
>JBDTLW010000527.1:0-2802 GCA_039934575.1 Parafilimonas sp.
GCCGAAGTTTTCAGTGTATTGAATACTTATTTTAAAACACCAAACATTCCTATTGCTGTGCCTAAAGGTGAAGCACTTGATTTGCGGGACTGGCAGCACTGGACAGATTCAATTGTAAAAAATTATCCTCATGCAATTAACAGCAATAAAGACGTGCCTGATGCAGTTGCATTATACAGAAGAATTTTATCTATTCAACCTGATAAAAGCGTAACAATTATTACGGTTGGGTTTTTAACTAATTTAAAAAACTTACTGCAATCAAAAGCTGATATGTTTTCAACGTTAACAGGAGAACAGCTTGTGCAGCAAAAAGTAAAACAGTTGGTAAGTATGGCAGGAAGATTTCCTTCAGGAAGTGAGTTTAATGTAAATCGGGATTTTGTGGCTTCTAAATATGTATTTGAAAATTGGCCTACGCCTGTTTTGTTTTCGGGGTTTGAGATAGGTGATAAAATAAAATGCGGATTACCTTTAATTCATAATGATTCAATAAAAAACAGTCCTGTAAAAGATGTGTTTCGCATTTCAATTCCGCTGGCTGCAGAAGATAGTGCAGGCAGAAAAAGCTGGGATGAAACGGCTGTATTGGTTGCTGTGCTTGGGTACGATAGATGGTATAATGTAAAGCGGGGGAAAATAATTATCAGTGATAAAGATGGCAGCAATACATGGGTGGATGATGCTAATGGTAAGCAACTTTATTTAGTTGAAAAAACATCACCCGAAGTTGTACAAAAATTAATTAATGAATTGATCATGCATCAGCCTGCAAAATAAGATCATCCTTTAGGACATTAAGCAGTCTATTATTTTTTATTTTTAATTGCAATTATCTATTGCAGTCGAAGGATTTTTTTTAGAATAAAATTGATCTGTGAAAAACTTCTATTTAATCATTATTACTATTCTTTTTACAAGCAATATTGTTTTTGCGCAAGAACAGCTAACAGCACAGAACGGAGTTCTTGATTTGCGAACCTGGAACTGGCAAAAAGATGGCATAGTTGATCTAAACGGCGACTGGGAATTTTACTGGCAAAAATTTTATACACCATCTTTCTTCAAAACCGGTAATGCAGATTCTCTGAAACATTATGCTTTTCTTCCTGATTTTTGGAACGCCGATATTCCTGATAAAAATAATGCACCGGAAGGCTTTGGGTTTGCGACCTATCATTTAAAAATTTTATGCCCGCCGATAGTTGAAAAACTGTCCATGAAGTTTTTAACGGTTGGCAGCGCGTACAGGTTGTTTATTAATGGCAAAGAAATGCTCAACGTTGGAAATGCTGGTACAACGGCTTCTTCAACTATACCCGATCTGATGCCGTTAATTATTGATGTTGAGCCTGAAAACAATGAACTTGATATTGTAATACAGGTATCAAATTTTGATAACCGCATTGGTGGTTTGTGGGATTTTATAAAACTTGGAGACGAAAACCAGATACATTCTTACAGAGTACAAAATATTTCACTTGAATTATTTGTTGCAGGAAGTTTTTTTCTTGCAGGTATTTATTATTTTATTCTTTTTCTTTCTTTCAAAAAAAGATACGCACTGCTTTGTTTCAGCCTTCTCTGTTTTTTAATTTTTATACGCAGTGTTGTTACCGGCGAAATGGCTGTTTTATATCTTACAAATTTTAGCTGGTTGTTTGCCCGCAGAATGGAATACATAACATTTTATCTTTCAGTTCCCATCATGTCACTTTTTTCTTATTACTTATTTCCTCAAGAATTTTCAAAAAAAATATTGTACATTATTTTATCAGTATGCGGGGCATTTGTTGCAGTTAGTTTATTTGCGTCATACTATATTTTCACTTACCCGCTCCCATGGTACCAGGCAGTTATGTTGCTCGCTGCATGTTATGGATTATACGTTTATGCAAGCGCAGCAAAAAACAAAAGACGCGGCAGCTTATTATTTCTTTTAGGTTTTATAGTGTTTATTATTACCATCGCCAATGATATTTTATATGCTAACCTTATAATAAATTCAGTGCCGCTTTTTTATGTTGGGCTATTTCTTTTTACCATTATATTATCTGTTCTTTTATCCGGACAGTTTGGAAAAATTTTTGCTGATTTACAGGTTGTAAATACAAGCTTGCATAATGCAAATAAGGAGCTTGGTATTATGAATGAAGAAATAAAAGAAAAAAATGCTGAGCTTAAAAAGATTAATGATGAAATGGACGATTTTGTGGCCAGAACCACGCACGATCTGAGAGCGCCGCTTGCTTCTGTTTTAGGGTTGATAAGTATGGTGCGCGAAGAAAAAAACATTGATCGTTTTAACAGGTATTTTTCTTTACAGGAGGAAACATTGAAGCGAATGAATAACCTGATCAAAAATCTTATGGATTTCTCTGTTAACAAAAGATCAGAGCTTGAGTTAGGAGAAATTGATTTCAAAAAAATTATAGAAAATTCTCTGAATGATCATGCTTTTGTTGACCACACACTCCGCATGCAAAACAATGTTTCCATTATTCAAAAAGAAAAATTTATTTCCGATGCGGGAAGGTTAACTATGATTATAAATAACCTTATTTCAAATGCAATTAAATACGCCGATCCCAAAAAAGAAAATATTGAAATAGATATTACAATTTCTGTAAAGAAGAAAATGGCAACTATTGAAATAAAGGATAATGGCATTGGCATAGATAACCACCATCTTGATAAAATTTTTACTTTGTTTTATCGTGCTACAACGCGCAGTGCTGGTTCAGGCCTGGGATTATATATAGTAAAAGAAACTGTTGAAATGCTGAAGGGTAATATTAAAGC
>JBDTLW010000528.1:0-2800 GCA_039934575.1 Parafilimonas sp.
CTCCCTGTTTAATTGAATAACTTTTGCTTCCATCGCTGTACGTTTCTTTCTCTCTCGTGCGTTCGTCCACTTCCCGCTCTGTATAAATCATGGAGCAATGATAAACGCTGTCAGCTTCTTTAAACGGAAAATCAGCGCTGTATGTAAATAGCCGGGCTTTATTTATATTCAGACCAGTCAATAGTGTTATTGCTCCGGCTGCAGTATTGCCGCCAATGTTTCTTTTGGCTCCAATTCTTTTATAATTTGTTCTTTCCTTTTTAAATAAAAATGATGGTTCGGTAAGATGATGAATAGTGGTATTATCGCTTTCGAAAACCAGTTTCATCAGCGGCGCATCAGGCTTCTTTGTTTCTGTAAATACACATGCCGGTTTAAGCCAGATTGATTTACTGCTTACCATGTCAGGTTGAAAAAGCCATGTTGCGATACTGTCAAAAGCTTTTACAAAATAAGCAGGGTAAGCTGGTATTTTGGTGAGTACAATTTGGTCTGCTGGCGCCTGTTCCCTGAACAAGCTTACTTGCATATCCCTGTCAAGTATAAGCGAATCGTTGTCGCCATTAATGACCCTGCACCTTAACTCGAACACGGTTGCTAATGAATCTTTCGGGTTATAATACATACTTCCATAATTGGTTTCAAAAAATTGTAAAAACATATACCATTTGCCCGCTTCTTTGCCTTTCAGCTTTGTCTTGAATTTCGGTGTAAGTTCAAATAGACTGGGTTTTTTTATTGATAAGGAGAAGTCAGGTATTGTTATATTCCACCGGTGTGCTGCAGCGCGTGCAAAACATGCTTGAATGCTGTCTTTTATGGCATTCTCAGGCGAATTGATCTCAAGGCTGGCTTGCGGTGCGTCTGTTACTAAAAATTCTTTATTGCGGATGAATTCAAAGCTTTGCACAGACAGCACGGGTTGCTGGCTGCTGCTATAAAGCCATAGCATAATAAAACAAAAAGTGAATACAGCATTCGTTATTATGCGAAAATGGATAAGTTGCCTGTTATCGCTTGTCATATTTTTTCTTTAAGGAAACAGTAATTATTTTCGGAGTATAAATTTTTGGGTTCGCATTTATTTCGGAAAAATTGGAATTATTAATATTATATGTAATGAGCATCTCCTGTTTTTTCACATCATAATTTTGTATCCATTCTGCAGGCAGATAACAAAAATTTGATTTACTATAAAAAGGGCTACCAACAGTTACTTCGGGGATTTCATAAATAATTATTTCATCTGACCAGGGACCAGTAAGAGCAGGGGCGGTGCGCATCTTTATTTTATTATCCATAAACTTTATATCACTGAGCATTACCCATTGTTTTATATCCGGGTGATAGTTTACTGTTACAGTTCTGAAACCGTTAAATACTGTATCCATATCATCTTTTTTAATGCCAATTTGCCATGTCTTGTTCAAGGAATAATATTCAAATGGTTTTGCCGGATCATCAATAAAGTCAATTCTTTTTCTTACTAAAAGTTGTGCATTGTCATTACGGCTAACAAAAAAATAAACATAGTTATCTTTTATTACATGAAGTCCTAACTGCATATCAGGGTATGCAAAATCAGGAAAAGGAATTAATTCTATTTTCCATTTATCAGGCAGATCAAAAGGGTTAATAATTTTTGCAAGTGAAAAGCCTGGCAGAGAAAAGGGGAAGAAATCGTCTGGTGGCATTCCTGATTTGATCCCTACTTTCTGAAGCAAAACATATAAATTATCTCCCGCCATGAATGCATCATTTACCCAGAATTTATAACGGTTTGTAAAGCTTTTAAAAACGGGTTCAGGGTTTTCAGAATACATGTTGTTCCAAAAATATTTCACATCAGTTTTGCCGTTGGGTAAACAGGTTTCTACAGCAACTGTATTGGAGACCATTTTCATTCCCGGTTCCTGCCTGCTTTGCTGGTTTTTATTTCCCACATAACTGTCGCTGAAAATAAATAAAGTTGTAGTTGCACTTATTGGTACGGAAACAGCTCCATCTCCTCCAAGCCAGCCGTTCTGCAATGGAAATTCCGGTGTACAATTTTGTAAAACAGCCGCTGGAGATTTAGAACCGGAATTGTTTTTATTTATAATTGTTTCCTTAACAACGCCAGCATGGTTGCTTATTAATGTTATAGAATTTTCAAACATTTCTTTCTCATCGTTGTGTTCAGAAAAAAAAAATTTCAGGTCAGCCGTTTTTAAAGTTAACAACATTGCATTGTCTGTCCATTCATATTTAAGAGGCAATTGTTTTTTCGCAACATAATTGTAAAACCATGCATAGTTTAATTCGGAAAGCTGCAATGTATCTTTTGTCATCCGCACTTTATAAATTGAATGACTCTTTATAAAACCATTTCTGTAATCATCATCACCAATGCTATCAGGCATTACGCCACTGAGATCAAGAAATATTTCATCCTTTATTTTTACAAATGCTGCTTCGAAAGTGGATTCATTTTTTTCGCTGCCATACTTCAATACATAAAAATTATCCCCCGCTTTATTGATTAAAATATTCACATTAAAATCTGTAACAACCCATGCACCTTCAATCCCCGGAACGAGAACTGCATCCGGCTCGGCAAAGAGAGAGTTAAGCGATAATACCTTTTGTGAATATGCAGAAACAACAACTAAGCAACTGCATAACAGGAACAGTTTTTTTTTCATTTTATTTATTTAGATAGCAACGGCAAAACTTTAAGCTACCAATTTAAATGGTGCCAATAAAATATGAATTGGCAATTATCACATCATGTCTGGTAATTGATGTTATTCAGTTAATA
>JBDTLW010000529.1:0-2795 GCA_039934575.1 Parafilimonas sp.
CTCATAAATAAATTCCAGATCAGGCCGGTGCGATAATTTTCAATCATAACTGGAATAGGCATTTGATCTATGGCAAGATAATCGCCGTCAAACCACGGATCTGTAAGATTAAATGCATCTTTAAATCCATAATAACTGTTCCATAATTTATCTCCCAACTTATAATAGAAGAATTTTAGTGCAGCCATAGATTGATCTGGTGTGTAAGGAAAAGAAGATAATGCAGCAGTAGGTGTTAGAACACCATCATCATTGTTAGGTTCATGCGCTGAATAACCTGAAATATTATCATCACTTGCTGTTAATCCCCAGCATGAATCGCTGTAACCATTAAAGCGTTTGGGGTTTGCAACGCAATAATTATAATTGATGAGTGTATGCGAAACTGTTTGTTGCTGATAATCGGCATAAGCATCTGTTAAGCCATTGGGATTTATTCCAAGAAATGAATAATGTTCAAAGAACAAAGGTCCGCCGTTTGAAGGACCAAGAGGAAGTTTTACTCCGTAATAAGTATTGCCGTTTTTAATTGAACCATTTCTTGCCCAGCCATTTTGATAAGTAACTAAATCTATTGAATGCTTTGGTGATGATGCTGCCATTACATAAGTGATCAACGCTTCATTCCATCCGTTAACCTGCTGATATGTATCCCAACTATAGTTGGAGCTCCAGTGCCAGTATAAAGTATTCTGACCATTTCTGAACCAATCCCATTGAACGTTTTTATATAATTTATTAATTGTGGTTCGGAGACTGGTTTCATCAGAACCTGTTCCATTAAAATATTGCCGGGCAGTAAGTAATCCTTCCATTAAATAAGATGTTTCTACAAGATCTGCACCATCATCGTGCGGGCTGAATGGAATTGTGGCTCCTGAATTTCCATTTATCCAATGAGCAAAAGCGCCATGATATTTTGTACAATTCTGATCAAGAAAGTTCACAACCTTTGTAACTCTTGCCAATCCCTGAGCTCGTGTAATAAACCCTCTTTCAACAGCAACGGGTACACTCATGATTGCGAAACCGGTACCACCGGTTGTACATATATCTGAAGTAAATCTTTCTTTAGCCATCCCTGAAATAGGATTGCCTGCAATCCAATAATAATTAAATGTGTTTTTTTGAACAAGCGTAAGTAAACTGCTATCATTTATTCGGGGAAATTTATCTGAAGAATCAATAGTAGTTACCTGGTTATATTGGTAATTAATACCTAACTTTTTGTTGTGTGTTGATGTTAACCCGGAATTTATATAAACAGTATATTTTGTAAGATATTTTAAAGAATTTTTTGGTTGCATTATAACTACACTGTCATGTTTTATATAAGAATATTTAACGGGAATAACGGAGTTGTTTTCTTTAAGCAGAATATTGGCCGCAACAGAAGCTGTATCAACACGATTTGAAAATTTAAGTTTGAATTTTGGGTTGATGCTGATATGATAATACGAAACTTTGCCGGTTTGATCATCTGCCTGCAGCGATATAAAATAAAATGAAGATGCTGTTGCCTGTTCCAGAGATGAGGCATTGAGTTCTTCAATATCATTCTTTTTGGTGCAGGAAAATAAACAACAAGCGCAAAGAACAGAGAATATTATTTTTTTCATTTGAATATATGCTTTGTGCAAATCGGTATTGCTTTTTTAAATATACTTTTTTGCAAATCTAAATAATTAAAGAGGCACCTTACTTAGTGGTGCCTCTTTAATATAATACATCGTTCTTCACATGATTAGAAGAGAGCTTTGTTATAAATCTTTAAATCATCAATTCTGCCTTTGAAGGGTAACATCCATATTTGACGATCTCCAAATAATGCAGGATCCCAGGTATTCTGGAAAGCACCGATCACAATACCGTGCGGGCCGGGATTCGCTACAAGATTTCCAAGAGGTTTCCTGGTGAGAGTGTCGCCCCCGTCGTACAATACAACATGGTCAAAATATGTTTTGCCATTAACTATCAGGGTAAATTTGGAATTTTTTCCTTTATAGGAATACTGAACATGTGACCACCGATTGTAGAATTTGGGTATGCCGCTAACTTGAGTCCACTGTTCATTGTAGTCAACAGCTTTATTTGCTTTGAACATTACTTTTATTAATCCGGAATCACCTTGAGCACTGTTATATCCGTCTAATAATACATGTTGCGTAGGCCAAAAAGCTCCTGTTTGCGGCAAGCACCAAACGCATTGTGCACCACCTTCCTGCGGTGTAGCATAAACCCAAAAATCTACGCTTAATCCTGTTGTTAATCTTGATAAAGGCCCTGGGTTAGCATAGGAAACATAACCGCTGTCTTTACTATAAAATGCTGCTGTGCCGCTATGAGCTTGCATTGTGTTTGAAAATTTTACCTTACTATGAGGTACCCCAACAAGATTGTGTACAGATTCAGCCCATGAACCGTCAAAGCTCCACATAGCAATTGGTGATGAGCTTAAAGTGCCGTCATCAACGCTGTTATCCTGCAAAGGAGCTGCTTTATCCTGCATACTTTTATTACAGGAATTTAAAACCACTATTGATAAAAGTGAAATGGCAGCAATAAAAAATACTTTTACCAGATTGTTAGATCTTTTCATTTTTTTGTTATTTGTTAATTATTAAATAGTGAAGGAAAAAAACTTTATATATTATAAATAATTTATCAGCGGGCGATCCACGGATATTAATAAGATGATCAATATTTTTTATTTTCATTTAAATTGGTTTAGTAACCGGGATTTTGATGTAAAGTACCTTTTGATAAATCAATCTGTGCTTGCGGTATTGGCAACA
>JBDTLW010000530.1:0-2795 GCA_039934575.1 Parafilimonas sp.
GAGCCAATTATTAATGCAAGAATGCTTGCTCCCGATGCAAAAACATTACTCCTGGATATGGTTGCATTCTTAATCAGATCCTGTATCTGCAATGCAGCGCCATCACCAACAAAAGATTTTATCTCTCCGTAAATAGTGCCTTCAATTGCATTTCTTCCATAAAAAATTGCACTTAAACTTATAATTAATATAAGCACAGGCGCTATTGAAAATACAGTGTAATATGCCAGCGCCGCGCTCATGCGTGTAATACGGTAGTTTATAAAATCGCTGCCGGTAGCTTTTAATATCTGCCATAGACCTTTAAAGGAAAGTTTTATTTTTTTGGGTTTTTTGTCCGCATCAATTTTTTGTAAACTGTCTGTCATTCACTTCTTTTATTTAAATTATAAATTGAATATAGCAACTAATTTGCCTAAATAAAAAGCCGGTTAATTTTTAACCGGCTTTATGAAGATATTAATCATTTATTTTTTCAATCATTATTATTGTAAGAATTTTTATTTTTTCTATTCGCTACATCTTGCTGATTTTTTTTCTGCTGATTTATTCTATCAACAGTTGAATGCTGTGCATGATTTACTTTTTGCCTGTTATTATTTACCTGTTTTTTATCCGGAGGATTCACTGGTTTTTTATGTTCCTGCGGTTTCTTCTTCATTGTTTCATTATTCGATTTATTGATTTTCTTATTCGTTACTTTCTTATTGTTTATTGTATTTGTTGTTTTATTATCACTATTATTTCTTACTGTTTTATTGTTGCTGTTTTTATTTACCGTTGTATTATTACTGTTCTTATTAACTGTTGTGTTATTATTGTTTACAACAGTTTTATCATTATTAATAACAGGTCTGTACACATTTAATGTTTTATTATTTACCACTGTTCGGCCCGGTTTTGAAGAATTGGATACAGTATATGTTTGAATCTTTTCGTGATTAACTCTTTCAACATCTTCTCTTTTTGGACCCGCAACATAATGCACATTATTTCTGACGTTTACATTATTTATAACCGTAGTATTTTTTATAATGGTAACATTACGGCTGCGCGGAACATAGTACCTGTTAATATTTGGGCTGGTAATATATCTGTGCGGCGCAAAAACCCATCTTCCGTTTCCAATGGAGTTATATGATGAAACACCAACGCTTAAACCCGGAGACAAAGGAGCCCATCCATAATAATCATTATTATTTCTCCATGCTACCCATGCAGGCGCCCATTCATAACCCGGGATCCAATACCAGCCATAAGTTTTATGATATGACCATCGTCCATAATGAAACGGCGCCCAGCCCCAATCATAATCAGAAACCCATGTCCATCCATAATCAGTATATGCCCAATGACCGCCGGTTGAATACGGAGTGAATCCTTTTGTATTGCTCACCCAAACCTGTCCGTAACTTGAATTGTTCATCCAGCGACCATAAGGTTTCATTGAATTATAAAAAATTGAAAAATTTACATTAGCTGATTGCGATTGAGCTTCGTTCGATATCATACTGCCTGCACCAATTATAAGTGCAAACAGAAAGACTCTTATAATTTTTTTCATAA
This sequence comes from Parafilimonas sp., assembly GCA_039934575.1. Taxonomy (GTDB): domain Bacteria; phylum Bacteroidota; class Bacteroidia; order Chitinophagales; family Chitinophagaceae; genus Parafilimonas. The sequence goes on from JBDTLW010000530.1 coordinate 1,567, forward strand.
CTTTTTATTTATAGTTTGAAATTATTTTTCTTATACATAAGAGAGAAAAACAAGCCAAAAGATTATACTATAATTGTTAAATAGATCAATTACACATTTTAATATCACATTGTTAATGCTTATCACGATGACATTGTTTTTTTAGCTTTTAATTTGCACTATGCCATTAGCGTTTAATGTTGAAAATCCGGATGATCTTTCAAAAGCAAGAGCTGGAATAATTAAAGCTTCTCATGGAGAAATTTTAACGCCTGTGTTTATGCCTGTTGGTACAGCAGGCTCGGTGAAAGCTATTACACAACAACAATTATTGAATGATATAAAAGCGCAGATAATTTTAGGCAATACCTATCATTTATATTTAAGACCGGGCATAGATATTCTTAACAGCGCAAGCGGGCTGCATAAGTTTATTCATTGGGATAAACCCATGCTTACAGACAGCGGCGGTTACCAGGTTTTTTCACTGGCGCAAAGCAGAAAAATTACGGACGAAGGCGTTTTATTTCAAAGCCATATTGATGGCAGCAGGCATTTATTTACACCTGAAAAAGTAATGGATATTCAAAGAAATATTGGTGCTGATATTATTATGGCATTTGATGAATGTCCGCCCGGCGAAAGTGAATATGAGTATGCAAAAAACAGTATGTTGCTTACACATCGCTGGCTCGACAGATGCATAGATCATTTCAAAACAACACAGCCATTGTATGATTATGAACAAAATCTTTTTCCCATAGTGCAGGGAAATAAATATGCTGATCTGAGAAAAATTTCCTGTGAACATATCTCATCAAAAAATGCAGCAGGCAATGCAATTGGCGGATTAAGTGTTGGTGAACCGGAAGAAGTAATGTATGATATTACCGCGCTTTGCTGCGAAAATTTACCTGCAGATAAACCGCGTTATTTAATGGGTGTGGGTACGCCATGGAATATTCTGGAATGCATCAGTCTTGGTATTGATATGTTTGATTGTGTGATGCCCACACGCAATGGAAGAAACGGAATGTTGTTTACAACACAAGGCATCATCAATATAAAAAATAAAAAATGGGCAACAGATTTTTCACCGCTTGATGAAGGGTTGCCTTATGAAGTAAGCCACTATTATACAAAAGCATATTTAAGACATTTGTTTGTTGCCAATGAATTGCTTGGCTTCACATTGGCAAGCATGCAAAATCTTTCTTTTTATATGTGGATGATGAATGAAGCAAGAAAGA
>JBDTLW010000531.1:0-2795 GCA_039934575.1 Parafilimonas sp.
TGCATAACAATTAATTTTTTCTCTTTCATTTCAAATTGAATATTGCTTGCCTGCAATATTTTTAGTAATTCAGACAGGTTAGCACTTCTTGAAATTTCGCCCGTAAAATTTCTTTGTACAATATTTCCTTCATATACCACATCTACGTCATACCACCGGCTTACCTGCCGCATGATAGTTTTTAGATCAGCGCTTTTAAACGAAATAAAACCATTCTTCCACGCTACCACATCATCAACATTTATATTATTTAAAATTTTTAATCCGGCGCTTTCATTTAATTGAGCCTGTTGCCCCGGTTTTAAAACGGTCTGGAGAACACCTTTTTTTATTTGAACAGTGCCTTCGAGTAAAGTTGTTTTTATAGAAGTTTCATCAGCATACGCATTGATATTAAAATGGGTTCCTAATACTTCTACCTGCATTCCATTAGCAGTTACAATAAATGGTTTTGAAGGATTTTTTGCAACTTCAAAATAAGCTTCGCCTGTAATTTCTACGTTACGCTGTGTGCCGGTAAATGCTGTTGGATAACGGATAGACGATGCAGCATTTAACCATACCAGCGAACCATCCGGAAGCGTTAACTGGTATTGTCCGCCACGCGGTGTAGATAAAATATTGTAAGCAATAGTTGCAAGTTTTTCACCTGATGTATTATAGACCAATTGACCATTTGTAAGCTTTGAAATTTTTGCATTTCCTTGTTGTGCAATAATTCCATTTTGTGTACTGTCTAAAATAATTTTTGCTCCATTTGCCAAAGTAAGCGTGGCTTTATTTCCGCCAGGCAGTACATCATTTTTTAAAATTTGATGTGCATCGTTTAATGCAGTTTGCGTTTTAGGTTTATTGAAAAAATATAAGTAGCTGCCAATTGAAATAAATATTAAAACTGCTGCCGCCACAGCTATACGGCGATAGCGCCAAACACTAACTATAACAGCCTTATTTTTGTTATGCATCTCACGCTGCATGCTTGCATAAATTGCTTCTTCTGTTTTGCCTTTATCGCCCATTCCTTCTTTCCATTCCAAATTCTGCAATTGAAATTTATCCTGAAACAAATTCAATAGCTCCAGCTCTTCAGATGTGCAAATGCCGTATTGATATTTTTCAAATAAAATAATGTATTCTTCTTCTGTCATAATGTAAACTCTATTATAAGTTCCTTTTTAAAAGCCACACACACATACTTGCAAATATTTTTTTGTTGAAAGTATTAGAAACGATCATTTAAAGCCCTTTTGCTAATATTGCAGTAATCGTGAAAGTGCGTCTTCCTGTTCTAATTTATTTTACATGAATACTGAATTGGTTAGTGAAAATGATGGCTATTTATGGCAACTCGTGCAACAGGATAATGAACAGGCGTTTACAGTATTGTATAAACGTTATTGGGCTACTTTGTTTACTACTGCTTTTTCTTATTTAAAAGATAGAACCATCTGCACGGATATAGTACATGATATTTTTATAAGTATATGGAAGAGACGGCATCAGTTAGAAATTATTTCTTTTCACCATTACCTTACCAACGCTGCACGATATAAAGTTTATAAGCTGTTGAGAACAGGTGGCAAAAGCAAACCCGGATATGTACATTCTTTCGAAGATGATGCAACTGTTATTCTTTCAAATAATGCAGAAGATAAATTCGCATACGAGGATTTGGAAAAAAAATTAGATCATCATTTAAATAAACTGCCAAAACGTTGTCGGGAAATTTTTGTATTGAGCAGAAAGGAATATTTTACAAATGAAGAAATTTCGCAACGTTTACAAATTTCCAAACGGACAGTTGAAAACCAGATCACCTATGCTTTGCAACAATTGCGGCTTGCTCTGGGAGATTTAATTATGATACTGATTGTATTATATTGGATAATAAGCTAACCTGTTCCTGATGGTTGTAAATAATGCTTTAAACTTTTGCTCTTTGTATGCATTTAGATTTATTTAGAAATAGTCAAAACAAAAATTTATTCAATTTTCAGTTCCATTGCTTACATTTGCCGCCCCAAAAGTTCTTTTAGAATTATAATTCCCGAATAAAATAGGGATAAACTTGGGAGTTCCGGCTGAAATTACCGGAACGTTTGAACCAATAAAATTTAAAAAATGGCTAAAGACATCTCCGGCTATGTAAAGCTGCAGGTTAAAGGCGGTCAGGCAAATCCTGCACCACCAGTTGGTCCTGCACTCGGCTCAAAGGGCGTGAACATTATGGAATTCTGCAAACAGTTCAATGCCCGCACACAGGATAAAATAGGGAAAGTACTTCCTGTTTTAATTACAGTTTATACTGATAAATCTTTCGAGTTTGTTATTAAAACTCCTCCCGCTGCTATTCAATTACTGGAAGCTGCCAAAATTCAGAAAGGTTCCAAAGAAAGCAACCGCGCTAAAGTTGGTAAAGTAACATGGGCCCAAATTGAAGTTATCGCTAAAGATAAAATGCCCGATCTTAATTGCTTTACTATTGAAAGTGCAATGAAAATGATTGCAGGTAGTGCCCGCAGTTTGGGTTTAAACGTTGAAGGCACAGCACCCTGGAACTAACCCTTAATCCCGCTGAAGGGACTTTAAAAAAATTAAAAAGATTTACAATGGCACAGCTTTCAAAAAAGAGAAAATTAGCAGAAGCTAAAATTGATAAAACAAAACATTATTCATTAAAGGAAGCATCTTCACTGGTAAAAGATATTAATACCACTAAGTTTGATGCTTCAGTTGATTTACATATTCGTTTAGGGGTTGATCCTAAAAAAGCAGATCAGCAGGTAAGGGGCACT
>JBDTLW010000532.1:0-2781 GCA_039934575.1 Parafilimonas sp.
AATTAAAAGAATGCTTGGTTGGTGTGTGCAGCGATCCGGGATCTACCGCTTATAAATTATTTAAAGGCACTTCATATTCTGTTGCAGGCAAAACAGGAACAGCACTGGTTGCAAATGGAAAGCATGGCTATGGAGATCATATTTATCAGTCTTCTTTTGTTGGTTATTTTCCTGCTGATAACCCCCAATACACTTGTGTAGTTGCAATAAAAAATAAAGCACATGCTGTGCTTTTTTATGGAGCTACTGTTGCAGGTCCTGTGTTTAAAGAAATTGCTGACAGGCTTGTTACATTAAATGCTCCACAGCAGGATAGTTTACAATATGCAGGTATAAAAACTGATAATTCCAACTACAGTTATGCAGGATTTCAGGATGATATAAAATCAATTCTTTCAACAATAAAAATTGCATATAAAGATTCTGCAAAAACAGAATTGGCAAAGATGTATAAACAACAGGATCAGCCTGTGTTGGCAAGCATAAACGTAAGCAATAACACAATGCCTGCATTAAGTGGGCTCGGTTTAAGAGATGCTTTATTTCTCTGCGAAAATGCAGGACTTGTTGTAAAAATAAATGGTGCAGGAAAAGTAATTAATCAATCTATAACAGCGGGTTCACCAATAGCAAAAGGGCAATTAATAAATCTTGATTTGAAAACAACAGAGTGAAGAAACTGGAAGACATATTATATAAGGTGCGCATCATCGCTATTCATGGAAATAGAGTTGTTGAAGTGAATGCAATTTCAATTGATTCCAGAAAAGTAGAATCACATTCAATGTTCATTGCAATTAAAGGAGATAAGATTGATGGGCATAAATTTATTGAACAGGCAATGAGCGCAGGCGCTTCTGTTATTGTTTGTGAAGAACTGCCGCTGTTATTAACCAACGCAACTTTTATACAGGTTAAAAATTCTCATGAAGCCGCTGCTTATATCGCACATAATTTTTATGATGAACCGTCAAAAAAAATAAAGCTTGTTGGCGTTACAGGCACAAATGGTAAAACCACCATTGCAACATTGCTGTTTAAATTATTCAGCGCATTAAAATACAAATGCGGGTTGATAAGCACGGTACAAAATCAAATTGATAACAACATTATTCCATCAACACATACAACACCTGATGCTATAAGCTTAAATGCTTTATTAAAACAAATGGCAGATGCAGGTTGCACACATGTTTTTATGGAATGCAGCAGCCATGCAATTCACCAGCATCGTGTAACGGGACTACATTTTACAGCCGCAATTTTCAGCAACATCACTCATGATCATCTCGATTATCATAAAACGTTTGATGAATACATCCGTGTAAAAAAATCATTCTTTGATAATCTCAGCAGCGATGCTTTTGGTTTATCCAATCTTGATGAAAAACGCGGCACAGTGATGCTCCAAAATTCTCCTGCAAGAAAATATTATTACAGTTTAAAAACACTTGCAGATTTTAAAGGAAAGATTTTAGAGAATGCATTAACGGGTTTGTTAATGCTGATAAATGATAAAGAAGTGCATTTCAGATTGATTGGCGAATTCAATGCATATAATCTGCTTGCAGTGTATGGCACTGCAATTTGTTTAGGTGAAGAAAGCGATAATGTTTTACTCATCTTAAGCAGCTTAACTGGCGCTGAAGGCAGGTTTGACTATATCATCAGTAAAGAAAAAATAATTGGCATTGTTGATTATGCGCATACACCTGATGCATTGGAAAATGTTTTATCAACCATAAAAAAATTAAGCAAAGGCGATGAGCAGATAATAACGGTTGTGGGTTGCGGCGGCGATCGTGATAAAACAAAAAGACCGGTGATGGCGCAGATTGCAACGAGGCTTAGTACACGTGCAATTTTTACAAGTGATAATCCGCGCAGTGAAGATCCTGATGAAATTTTAAAAGATATGCAAGCCGGGTTGAATAGTGCAGGTAAGCGCAAATCAATTTCTATTTCAGACAGGAGGGAAGCGATTAAAACGGCAGTAAGTTTTGCCAACAGCGATGACATCATTCTGCTGGCAGGAAAAGGACATGAAAAAGATCAGATCATAAAAAATGAATCACTGCATTTTGATGATAAAGAAGTGTTGAAAGAAATGTTTGAATTAATGAATAAGTAAAGCCCCCGCCCCTGAAGGGGGGAAAAGGCACAGCTTGATTAAATGATGGAACTTAAAATTTTAAACAGTTTATAAATTCTCCCTTTAGGGAGTTAGAGGGCATGTTATACTACTTCTTCAGATGGTTAAATGAGCACTACGATATAAGCGGAGCACGCCTGTTTGAGTACAACTCATTCAGGGCGGCAATGGCTGTGTTGTTTGCATTACTTATTGCCACCGTGTATGGAAGAAGAGTAATAAACTTATTGCGCAAAAATCAAATTGGAGAAACAGTAAGAGATCTTGGTTTGCAGGGTGAACAACAAAAGAAAGGCACACCCACAATGGGCGGGCTGATTATTCTTTTAGCCATTATTATTCCAACATTATTATTTGCTGATTTGGATAAAACGTATATCAGGCTCATGTTGCTCTGCACTGTATGGCTTGGTATAATTGGTTTTCTTGATGATTATTTTAAACTAAGAGCAAGAAAAAAAGCAATGGCAGAAGGAGGAACGTATGCTAAAAAAGATCGTGATGGATTAGCAGGTCTTACAAAAATTATCGGGCAGGTTGGTTTAGGAATCATCATTGGTACTACATTATATGTTAGCAGCAATGTTGTGGTTGAACGGGAATTGATCGGCGGTCAAACTGTGGGTCAA
>JBDTLW010000533.1:0-2779 GCA_039934575.1 Parafilimonas sp.
AAGGCATAGGAAACATTGCGGTGAAATAATGTTATTATCTTGATGAAGACGTTACTATTATTTTATTGGATAATGAAGGCTGGTTCAAGGATGATTTAGCAGGAATTAATGCAGATTTATGAGCAATCATTTTTCATGAGTCTTATGAATTAATGCGTGAACATAAAGAAATAAAACTTTCTGATGATGCTCTGAAAAAATATGTTGGTCAATATGATTTTGACAAGAAGCATCATGCATACATCACTTTAGAAAACGGCAGTTTGCAAATGGAAGCTCCACAAGGTGGTTTGCCAAAATCTCCTTTATTTGCAGAAGATGAAACAAATTTTTATTTGAAAATTATTAAAGCAAGAATTGAATTTGTAAAAGATGAATCAGGAAATATCACTGAACTAATTGCGCATTACAACGGCAAAGATGAAGTGTGCAAAAAAGTGAAATAATTTTATAAAACGATAGGTAAGTTGCTGTCTGTTCTAAAACACCGCATCTGTGCATCCAAAGCATTTCTGCATGTAGTGCTGAAATATTTTTTATTGCAGATAAAGTATTTCAAAAATGTCTTTAGCGTAAAAAATCATCAATTTTAAAATGATTCTATAGTAAGGATTTGTTTCATCGTTATCTTTAACCGCATGAAATATATCTTATCATGTTGCTTCATTATACTTTCGTTGCAATCATTTTCACAACAATCTTTTTCTGCTGATTCAGCTTACATAAAAGATAATTATACAAAGAAAGAATATCGAATTGCTATGCGTGATGGTGTAAAACTTTTTACCAGCGTGTATATACCTAAAGATGGATCACAACAATATCCAATCTTATTAGAACGCACACCGTATTCCGTTGCTCCTTATGGTGAGGATATATACAAAAGGTATCTGGGGCCTAATCCTCTGTTCCTTCATGAAAAATATATTTTTGTTTACCAGGATGTGCGCGGCAGGCATTTGAGCGAAGGACAGTTTCATGAAATGACACCGGCTATTGATAATAAAAAAGACAACACACAAATTGATGAAAGCAGCGATACGTATGATACCGTTGACTGGCTTATAAAAAATATTCATAACAATAATGGTAAGGTGGGTATTTATGGTATTTCTTATCCGGGTTTTTATTCAACAGCTTCTTTGCCTGATGCGCATCCGGCAATAAAAGCAGTATCGCCGCAGGCGCCTGTAACAGATGAATTTGAAGGTGATGATGCTTATCATCGCGGTGCATTTTTTTTAATGGATAACTTTAGTTTTGAAAATTTCTTTGATGCACCAAGAGATGGACCAAGAGAAGAAGACCCGGAGTTAAATCCGGCAATTGAAATTAAAGATGTGTATGATTTTTATTTAAAAACAGGTGCGCTGCACAACTTTAATGATCTGTACTTTCATAACAAAGCAAAAATATGGAACGAGTATCTTGAGCATTCAACAAAAGATGCTTATTGGCAGGCAAGAAACATTCGTCCGCACTTAACAAACGTAAAGCCTGCAACGTTGTTAGTTGGTGGTTGGTTTGATGCAGAAGATATGTTTGGCGCATTGAATACTTACAAAGCAATCGAAAAGCAAAATCCAAAAAACGATAATCGTTTGATAATGGCTCCGTGGACGCATGGCGCATGGGAAAGAAGCCATTGGGATCATTTTGCAGGCTATCAGTTTGGACAGGATCTGAATGCAAAATTTCAGCAGATGGAATTTGATTTCTTTAATTATTATTTAAAAAATAAAGGCAGCTTTAATGCCGGCGAAGCAACTGTTTTTGTAACCGGCAGTAATGAATGGAAGACATTTAATACCTGGCCGCCAAAAGAAATTAAACAAGCTGTATGGTGGCTGAATAAAGATCATCAGCTCTTATTGCAAAAAGGAAATATTGAAGGCAGGGATGAATATGTTTCTGACCCTTCTAATCCGGTTCCGTATATTGATAAACGCAGCGATGACCGCCTTAATGAATACATGGCTGCTGATCAAACCTTTGCTTCCAAACGCAATGATGTATTGTATTATACAAGCGATGCTTTGCAAAATGATATTACATTGCTTGGTCCTTTAACGGCAAAACTGTATGTGAGTTTAAGCAACACTGATGCAGATTTTATTGTTAAGCTGATTGATGTATTACCCGATGGAACCAACACACAACAATTGGTGCGGGCAGAAGTATTGCGCGGAAAATTTCGTAATAGTTTTGAAAAGCCTGAAGCATTTGTTCCTGATAAACCAACACTGGTAAAACTGCAATTGAATGATATGGCGCATACATTTTTAAAAGGTCATAAAATAATGATTCAAATACAAAGCACCTGGTTTCCTTTAGTTGACAGAAACACGCAGCAATTCATGAATATACCCACTGCACAAGACAGCGATTTTAAGAAAGAAACGATAACAATTTTGCATGATGCAGCACATCCTTCATCTGTTGAAGTGGGAGAGATGATTGCAAAGTAAGATTAAGAAAGGGCCTGAAACAATTCAATCAGGCATTTATAAAATTATCTGTAGCTTAACCTCTTAAACTTTTAGCAATATGAAAAAAATATTTTTTGCGCTTTCATTATGCATAACAACTACACTTTTATTTAATAATAAAACAAGCGCGCAAACCGCCAATTTATCATCATCTGTTCTAAGGCATATCGTTATGATAACTTTCAAATCGGATGCATCGGCAGACAGCATAAAAGCGCTTGATGATATTTATATCAGTTTATCAAAAAGCGCTTTAGTAAAAGACTTTGAATGGGGTGTAAATATATCAA
>JBDTLW010000534.1:0-2779 GCA_039934575.1 Parafilimonas sp.
GCATAAAGAGATGACAAATGAAGATGTGCTGAACGCATTAATACAGCATCATCCGCGCATACAAAATTTACCTGACAGGGGATTTCAATATTGCAATACAAACTTCATGTTGCTTGCGCTGATAGTTGAAAAAATTACAGGCGAAAAATTTCCGGAGTATATGAAGCAAAATGTTTTTGAGCCGCTTGGTATGAACGATACGTATATTTTTTCTATAAAAGATACGGCGGATTATATCCCTACATGGTCAGTGTCAAGACCATTTCCTATGGATGCGTATGATTGTACTTATGGAGATAAAAATGTTTACAGTACGGTGCATGATCTGTTTATGTGGGATAAATCTTTATACCAGCATACGTTCTTAAAAAAATCAACGCTTGATATGGCTTTCACGCCTATGAGTAATGAACATCGTTCCATGCATAATTATGGTTTAGCCTGGAGATTGTTTATTACAAATGGTGATACGGTTGTATATCACAATGGTAAATGGCATGGCACAAATACTTCCTTCATTCGTCTTGTGCAGGATACAGCAACCATAATTGTTTTAGGCAATAAAGAAAATAGAAATATTTACAAGGCAAAAGAAATGGAAGGCATTTTTAACGGTAAGCAGGAAATGGATAAACTGGATGAATAACGCTAAGTACAAGGTGGAAAGTGAGAAGTACGAAGTACGTCTTTTAGAACGGTAACAGAACTACGGTATCTTTTTTTGTACGAGTTAAAAGGTATTGATAAAGCTGATCTTTTTGATCTGTATGCAGGCTTCTTTTAGTCTTATATAAAAAAATTGGCAGCGTATCCCGAATGCCCGTATTTGATAAAGACATTAATATGCCGCTTGTTACCGTATCAATATACGGGAAGGCAACTTTTAATTCCGCACCGGGTAAAATACTTTGCATTTTTAATGAATCTTCAAAATTAATCAGCGGTTTATCTTTTATTGCCTGCAACTGAATTTCATTCATAACCTGCTTTGCAGTTTCTGCTGAAAGACTACTGATCTCATCTTTGGTGAGATTAACCCGAAATACTTTCAGGTAGTAATTTTCTAACCCGGATTTTTTTAATGCGCTGTCAATAGATGCAACTTCTCCGGAACTGATTGCATGTCCTGAATGATATACTTTTACAAAATTTGTTGAATCTGAAGCAGCCACTTCCCATTTAAGTATTTCATTGCCTCCTTGCTGTATTTTATCAATAACCAATAATTGTATTTTATTTTTTGTTGATTCTTTTTTATATACTGAGTATAAAAAATAAACACTTGGTAAAAGCACAATAATGGCAAGTGCTGCAAACCATCTTGAGTACATCTTATCAACCCGTTCATCAATATATTTTCTTTCCTGAAAGTTTAAATATTTTGCTACAAGAAAAGTAGCAAGACTTATAAAAACAGCATTAATAAAAAATAAATAAAAAGCGCCGAGAAAATATGACCACTGCAAGGTGGCAATGCCATAACCGGCAGTACATAACGGAGGCATTAAAGCGGTAGCAATAGCCACGCCCGGAATAGCAGTTGTTTGTTCGCGTCTTGAAACAGATACAATACCTGCAACACCGCCAAACAATGCAATAAATACATCCAGCAGCGTTGGAAATGTTCTTGACTGCAGTTCTTCTGTTGCTTCGCGCAAAGGCGTTAAAAGAAAAAATAAAACAGAAGCGCCAAGACTTAATACAACAGCCATTGCGAGGTTGCGAAAAGATCTGAATAAAAGTTCTTTATCATGAATGCAGATTGATAATCCTACACCAAGAATAGGAGACATTAATGGTGAAATAAGCATGGCTCCAATAATTACTGCCGTAGAATTTGTATCAAGACCTATTGATGCAAGTATTGCTGAACAAATTAATATCCATATATTATAACCCTTCAGCGTTACGCCTTTGCTTATTTCTTCTATTGTATGTTTTTTATCAGTGCCTTCTTTAATGCTGAATATTTCTTGTAAAAAATTCATGAATTTTTTTTTCGATGGGTATGTTTTAAGATAGTTGGAAAAGTTTTTGCTATGTACACATCATCTCAAATATATTTAATTATGCTGCGAAAAGAGAATAACTGTAATAACTAAATAATAAATTAACCAGTTCTGATCTTTATTTGACAGAATTTTATTTTTTAATTGTTGTAAAAGCAAAAAAATTAAATACAGTTTGTAAACATTCAGATCAAACAAAATTTTTATAATCTTTTTTTAAGAAAATAGTTTTTTGAATTTGACGTTATTTTGTTCTACTCACTTATGCCTATTATAACAACAATTAAGCGGATATTTTTTTGCGCACTTGCTATTATTTTCAGCAACGAACTGCATGCGCAACAACTAAGCATGCAAATTTCGCCGGGATTAATGAATTATGGCGGTGATCTTCAAAACAAGGTATATACGTTTCAGGAGGCTAATTTTTCATTGAGTGCTGGTGTTATTTACAGTATAAATAAAATCTCATTACGTTCACGGTTCACGGTTGGGAAAATTAAGGGTAATGATCTTCACAACACAAAATATAAAAACCGTAATCTTAGTTTTGCTTCCAATATAAGTGAAGCAAGTGTAACCCTGGAATATGATCTGCATTTACTGGATGAACCTCAAAAATTTACTCCATATATTTTTGCCGGCGTTGGCTTGTTTCATTTTAATCCATATACTTTTTATGATTCGCAAAAAGTCTATTTGCAGCCGCTGGGAACAGAAGGACAGGGGTTGGCTGTTTATCCTGGTAAAAAGAATTATTCGCTTACACA
>JBDTLW010000535.1:0-2778 GCA_039934575.1 Parafilimonas sp.
CAAAAATAAGTTCATGATTAGTTTTTGGATTAGAAAAGGAAGCAAACAAACTACAAAAAAGAGATGCACATAAAAATAAAATGATTCGAAGAGGGATGATTCTTTTGTGTATAGGAATTATTTTTCAATTAGTTTCACTAATCAACTTTTTGTTATAGTACTATGGCAGAATTTTTAAAAGAAGAACAATTAAATCAGGCAATCATTGAATTAATAGATAATGCTGATGAATATTTATGGTTAATATCTCCATACATTAAACTGCATCAAAGAATTAAAGACAGACTAAAGGCTTTAACCTCAAAGAAACCTGACTTAGAAATAGTAGTAGTATTTGGCAAGAATGAAACAAACGTTTCAAAGAGTATAAGCGAAGATGATATAGAATTTTTAAAATCATTACCAACTATAACCATTGGTTATGAAAAAAGATTACACGCAAAATTTTATGCAAGCGAAGATTTTAGTTTAATAACGTCAATGAATCTGCATGAATTTTCAACGAACAATAATATTGAAGCAGGAATTCGATTGAGATCTTCTAAATGGCTAAAAGGTGATAATGACATAGAAAATAAAGCATTGGAATATTTTAATGATGTTATTGAAAATTGCACTAAGATTTTTGAAAAGATTCCTGTTGGCAAGTCTAATCTTTTAAGTTTACATAAAACATACACTCATTCTGAAATTAAGACAGACATAGTAAAAAGTTTCTTCAATAAAGAATTTATATCACAACAAACAAAGCAAGAAATTAAAACAGGTTATTGCATTCGCACAGGCAAACCAATTTCTTTCAATCTTCAAAAACCAATGTGCAAAGAAGCTTACGATTCATGGGCTCAATTCAAGAACAGAGATTATCCTGAAAAATTTTGTCATAAAACTGGTAAGCCTTCTCATGGAAAAACAAGCATGCGAAATCCTGTTTTATAATCCAAAAAGAGCCAAATCATTTTAAAAATTATTTCATTATGGCTGCATATAAAAAAATACAGATTAATATTTATAATAAAGAACTAAATGCACTTGAAGATATTCTTTTTGCAAAGTTATCAGAGAAACAAAAAGATCATGACATAACCATAGTAAAGAAACTTTGGTCGCGGTTAGTAAACCAATATGATGATAAGACAATAAAAAAAAGATGAACAGGCTTGGTAAAAACATACTTATCAAAAAATAGGTTTTATTTTTGCAAAGCGGGGCTGTTATCATACTACTCTTACATCGTTTCGGTTTGCAGGACATAGTGGCGCAACGTAGTTGTTCATTACAACTAAGTCTGTGGGTTCGAATCCCCCTCCCGCAACATATAAATTTTACCGCAGCAAGTCCTTTCAAAAGGTGGGGGATTTGCTGCGTTTTTTTTTATTTAAAAAAATAGGAGAAACTAAGTTTTGCACCGAATTTTGTACCCGGTGTAAAACAAATTTCATCAACAGTTTACTTCTTTCATCAAACAAAAAAAACTCTTTGAATCGTCCAGTATAACGCTATTGCGGCAATAGCAATTGATAACGGGTAAACAACTCTTTTTTTATAATTTTTAATATTTTTAAAAGGTATTATTATCAATGCAAATGTTGTAAGTATCACTGTAATTTGCCCAAGCTCAACACCTACATTAAAACTGAATATTGATAAGAAAAATTTATTTGACGGCAACCCAATTTCATTCAGTGCACTTGCGAAACCCATACCATGTATCAACCCAAACATGAACACAATTAAAATACGCCACGGGCTAAGTTTTTCTATCATTAAATTTTCAAGCGCAACAAATAAAATTGACAAAGCAATAATCGGTTCCACTACAGCGCTTGGCGCAACAATTAAATTTTTCATTGATAGCGCCAGTGTTATTGAATGAGCCACCGTAAATGCCGTTGCCTGCCAAAGAATAGTACTCACTTTTGTACTCAATAAACAAAGACCTGTTACAAATAAAATATGATCAAATCCATTGGGCAATATGTGCATATAACCCAGCTTGAGATAATACCAAAAAACATTACCTGCGGGCGCTTTGTCTAAAGCATAATTTATAGTATGTGCATAAATGCCGGAAGCAAAAAATAAAAAGAAAATACCTAAAATATATTTTGTTTTAAAAACCGGTTTTGATTTCACAAAAACATTTTGCATTATAAATTAGCAATTGTTTTTTCAGCCTCGGCTTTTAACTGCGGATCTATATATGGGTTTTGTAAAGATGTTTCTGAAATAGTTGTTTTTGCCAATTGCGGATCGCCGGATTTATAATATATTAAAGCAGCCCTGCTTAATAAAACGGGGTTCTTTGAATGTGTGCGCAGGGCTGTATTAATATAAGGAACTGCTTTTGCATAATCGCCTTTGCAATAATAAACCCAGGCAACAGTTTCATTCACATCAATATTATCAGGACGGCGATTGTATTCCATCATTGCATGTTCCAAAGCTTTATCATTATCTCCTGTTTTTAAATATGCATACGCAAGTTCTTTATCTGCATAATGACCAAGATTCTGATTGGTTGCTGCAGCCTGTGAATTTGCATTTAATTCATCAATCACTTCTTTAGAAAGCTGATCTGCTTTTGCTTTATCGCCTGATTGCTGATATGCATCCACCAATTCTTCTTTTATTGCATAATCATCTACCAATGAATCTGCTTTTTGATAAAGGCTTATTGCTTTTGCATAATCTTTTGAAGCCATCTCAATTTGAGCGATACCTGAAAGTGCATAAGCATAATTTGGACGCATGGATAATGATTCCTGATACAGTGTA
>JBDTLW010000536.1:0-2777 GCA_039934575.1 Parafilimonas sp.
CAATAAGCTTAATTAATAAAGCAAAGAACAGCGATAAAACTGTAACCATTGTTGGCTTGCATGATTTAAGCACAACATCTTATCATCCAAATAAGCCATCGCTTACCTGGCATTTTTTATGCAAGAATACAAGAGATGTTTCCTGGGCTGCTTCAAAAGCATTTATATGGGATGCTGCACGTATAAATTTACCAAGTGGTAAAAAAGCATTGGCACAATCTGTTTATCCTGAAGAAAGCGCAGGTGATAGTGCATGGGGTCGTTCAACAGAATTTACAAAAGCTTGTATTGAATTATATTCAAAACAATGGTATGAGTTTACATATCCTGCAGCAACAAATGTTGCTGGTCGTGTTGGCGGTATGGAATATCCCGGAATTGTTTTCTGCGGATGGAAATCAAAACAGGCCAGCTTATGGGGCGTAACCAATCATGAATTTGGGCATAACTGGTTTCCTATGATCGTTGGTTCTAATGAAAGAAAATATCCGTGGATGGATGAAGGCTTCAACACATTTATAAATGGAGTGGACACAAAGGTTTTTAATAATGGCGAGTTTGATGATAAACAGGATGTGCAGCACATGGCAAACTATATGTTTAAAAAAGATGCTGACCCCATTATGACCATACCTGATGTAACTCAGCAAAACTTTTTAGGTATTGCAGCGTATGCAAAACCGGGTTATGGTCTTGATATTTTACGCAATCATATTTTAGGTCCTGAACGTTTTGATTCTGCTTTCAGAACATATATTGCACGATGGGCATTTAAACATCCAACACCGTATGATTTTTTCAGAACAATGGAAAATGTTGGCGGTGAAGATCTTTCTTATTTCTGGCGTGGTTGGTTTTTTACAAATGATAAACTTGACCAGGGTGTAACAAAAATAAAATATATTGATAATGATCCGGCTAAAGGTGCAGATATTACCCTTGTTAATAACGAGCAAATGGTATTACCTGTTCCGCTTTTAATTGAGCAGGAAAACGGTAAAAAAGATTCGCTGACATTACCGGTTGAAATTTGGCAACGTGGCGGCACATGGACTTTCCATTATCCTTCCACATCCACAATTTCAAAAATTACAATTGATCCTGATCATGATTATCCTGATGTAAATCCATCAAACAATACACTTGATGGCAAACCGCAAAAACCTGTGCCTGCAGGTACAACCGCCAATGATGTTATTAATAAATACATTACTGCAATTGGCGGGGCAGATAAAATAAATGACATAAAAGATTTTTCATACACAGCTACAGGAGATGTGCAGGGACAAAATATAAAATTCACAAGAGAATATAAGTTGCCTGGTAAAATGCTTTTAGAAATTACTTTACCTGCAATGAATATGACCGCGCAAAAATTAGTGGTGAATGGTGACAGCGTTTCAATGACAGCCCAAGGACAAAATTTTCCTGTTAGTGATGCTGACAGGCAACGCTATCAGGAGCAGGCTTATCCTTTTACAGAGATAAATTACAGCAAGCCGGGTTATAGTTTGCAACTTGCACCCATGCTTGAAAATGTTGATGGAAAAGATGCATATTTAATAACGGTAACTGCTCCATCCGGCACTGTAAGCAAAAAATATTATGATGCCGAAACAGGTTTGAAATTAAAAGAAGAGGTAACCGCAGGGAATGTTTCTTCAACCTTCACATATTCCGATTACAAAGAAGTAAGCGGTATCATGTTTCCGTTTAGCCAAAACATTTCTCAGCAGATTGATTTTAATTTAAAAGTAACAGAAGTAAAAGTAAACAGTGGTTTGAAAGACGAAGATTTTCAGTAGTCTGCTTCAAATAAAATTTTAAAAGGCTGTCTTAAAAAAATTTAAGACAGCCTTTTTTTACAATACTATTTATGCCGGTTAAATAAACTTATTATCAAATCAGGCTTTATCAAATTGTGCCAAATTCAATTTCGGATCTAATCTTTCACCTGAAAAATAAACTTCATCCCAGGTCATTTGTTTTTGTGTTGTTGCAGATTCTCTTCCCAGTATTGCAGTTAGTGTTGATTCAGCGCCTGAACGTGTTTCATTCAAATAATTTCCTGTTTCAATGCTTTTAATAAATGATTGCTCCTTGTTTGCATCTGCATCATGCAACGAAGAATTAAACACACCTGCTGCCTGTTGCTGCGGAGTAAGTTCTGCATCCACTTTTGCAATACCTGAATCCCATTTATTATCGCCCGAAATAAATACACCACCGCTGTAATGCGCTTCTGCAATGCCTTTCGTGCCAATGAACTTACAACACACATCGCCGAATTGCGGACCTACTTTTGTTGTATGTATGCTTACGTTTACATTATTTGGATACTGATATATCACTTCAAAATTACTGAACGCATCGCCAAAATCGGGGCGACCGTTCGCGTTCGCCATTCCCATTGCGTTAATCGCGTGCGCTTTTAATGTCCAGTTACAAACGTCTATCATGTGAATGCCCTGGTCTAATAATATATCACCGCTCATTGCTCTGAAATAATAATGATTGCGTATTCTCACTTCATCCCATGATGCATTTTTTAATGGTATCAATGGTGTGCCTGATGAAAAATAATATAGCTGCGCTGTTATCATGTCACCAATATCGCCGCGCTGTATTCTGTTTACCATTTCTGCATAAGCGCTGGCATGGCGTATCTGGAAACCAATTACTACGCTTTGTTTTCCATTTAATTTTTCACCCACCTCAATCACTCTTCTGCAGCCGTCAACATCTGTAGCCACAGGCTTTTCACAATACACATGTTT
>JBDTLW010000537.1:0-2773 GCA_039934575.1 Parafilimonas sp.
ATGCACCCAAACCTGTGATAAATAAAGTGCCGGGTAAATTAATAAAGCTGTTTGCAAAAGAAGGTGATACCGTTAGAGAAAACGATATGATCGGGTACATGGAAAGTACAGCACAGCCGGAAGAAGTTTTACAACTTTCAAACATGCTTGATAGCATTTCTTTTTTAATAATGAATGATCATTCAGCAATATTGCCTGCTTATATCAATAATTTTTATCTTGAAAACCTCGGCGAATTACAACAGCCTTATCAAACCTTTATTCAATCGTTCATTGTGTATAAAGATTATATAGGCAATGGTTTTTATACAAGAAAAAAAGCCATGCTTGCAACAGGAATTAATGATCTTGAAAAACTGCATGTTAATTTGAACGATCAAAGATCAATACAGCAGCAAGATGAAACACTGGCTGTAAAAACTTTTGAGATGAATGAATATTTACTGAAAGAAAAAGTTATATCACTCAAAGAATATCGCGATGAAAAAAGCAAGCTGTTGAATAAATCATTATCTGTTCCTGAAGTAAATTCATCCCTCATTAATAATGAAAGCCAGCAAAATGATAAGCAAAAGGAAATACTTGAATTGGATAATACCGCTGCACAACAAAAAGCGGTATTTATGCAGGCTATAAATACTTTAAAAAACGAAGTGAATGACTGGAAGAAAAAATATTTGCTTACAGCGCCGGTTGCAGGCACAGTGTCATTTACAAATTTTTTACAGGAAAAGCAGGAATTAGATGCAAACCAAATTATCTGTTATATAAAACCTGCTGCCAGCGCTTATTATGCTGAAGCATACATTCCACAATCTAATTTTGGCAAAATAAAGATTGGTGAACAGGTGCTGTTAAAATTCCAGGCTTATCCGTATGAACAATATGGCAGCGTTGCAGGTGTGCTTGAATTTATTTCACCCATACCAACTGATAGCGGTTATGCTGCTAAAATAAATTTACCCAACGGACTTGTAACAAATTATGGAAAGCAAATTGAATACAGCGATGGATTAATTTCTTCCGCGCAGATCATAACGCAAAATTTAAGACTGCTGCAAAGGTTCTATTATGATATTTATAAACAGGTGAAGCGTTGAGCTATAGTGAATGTATTTGCTTAAAAAATACAGATGATCATTAATGATGATGGTGATGCAATTTTTCTTCAAAATCTTTTACTGAAATAGGTTCTTCTTTTTTACTTGCTTTGGTTTCAAGTAAATCAAAAAGTTTTTCAGTTTGAATACGCATATAAGTTTCTTCTACAAATTTTTTATCCTGTAACATGCGGTTTGCATATTCATCAAGCCAGGGCATATCATCATTTATATTTTGGCCACGCATATAACCCGCAATCTGGTGGCGCGCAAAGTTTTTAATTTCTTCCTGCTCTACCATTATTTCATTATCATTAATAAGCTTGCTGCTTATCAATGTCCATTTTAATTGACTTAAAAATGTTGGCAATTCCTGTTCTGCTTCTTCAGGTGTTTTTGCTTTTTCAGAGCCTTCTTCCAGCCAGCGTTTTAAAAACTTTTCAGGGAAAGACACCTGTACATTATCCACAAGATAATGGTAAAGTTGATCCTGTAATTGGTTGCTGCTTTGCTTATCGTAATAGGCTTGCATTTCTTCTTTCACTTTATTACGCAAATCTTCTTCAGTAGAAATATTGCCGTCAGGATAAACAGCCTTGAAGAAATCTTCATCAGGATTTGCTTTTTCTACAAAGCCAATTTTTGTAATGGTCAGATTGAAAAATTTATCTGCGTTTTCAGCTACAGATTTATCAAGACCTAAATCTTCCAAAATCCAATCTCTTTCTTTTTGTTCAAATGCTTTACTTAACTGAATTGATATGGAATCATCTTTCTTTTTACCCATCAATTGCTTTTGGGTTTCTGCAGTAAAATATTTTAAAAGAAGTGAATTATCTTTTTCAATACCGCCTTCAATTATATTTCCTTCTGCATCTGTTTCTGTAAACTTCACATTCAATACTTCTTCCAGATTGCTGATAGTTTCAGGCTCCGTCATTTTACCATAGCGTGTACGGATACGGTCAATTTCTTCTTCAACCATTTCCTCAGTGATCTGTATCTTATAAAAAGTTCCGCTTAGCTCATCAAGATTTACATCTATATCAGGCTTCAATCCAATTTCAAAAGCAAATGCATAATCATCCGGTTTATTAAGATCCAGCATACGTGAATCTGTTTCTAAGGGTAATGGCTGAGCAAAAATGTCAAGCTTTTCTTTGTTCATATACTCATTCAATTCCTTTTCCACCGTACGCAAAATTTCTTCGGTAAATACAGATTGTCCATACATTTTTTTAATCAATCCCGAAGGAACCATACCTTTTCTAAAACCCGGAATGTTTGCCTTCTTCGCATAATCCTTCAAACTCTTTTCAAATGAAGGCAGGTAATCATTTTTTGCAAGGTTTACGGTAAGCTTATCATTCAGTGTTCCAATATTCTCTCTTGTTATTGTTGCCATTTTTGTTGAAGTTAAAAAATCCTGAAAACTGTTTTATTTTCAGGATTAAAATATTAAAAAGTGCGGATGATAGGAATCGAACCTACATGCCTTGCGGCGCCAGATCCTAAGTCTGGTGCGTCTGCCAGTTTCGCCACATCCGCAAACGGGGCGCAAAAATATAGAAAATGAGTGTAAAAAAGAAGCTTAATAATTAATGAAGTTTACGCAGTTAATTTCTTTTCTCATTCAGCCATTGATTTCTGCCATAACCTTTGAACACATGCTT
>JBDTLW010000538.1:0-2772 GCA_039934575.1 Parafilimonas sp.
TCTTCCGTTATTTTCATTACTTCATTTGCATTTGATTGCACATCGTTCAGTATCTCTTTAAAACGACTTGCCACATACGACATTAATGATAAGGGAAAAGAGAGAAATACACCTGTAAGCCAGAGATAAATAAAGGGATAAGGAAAGCGTTTAAATTTTGCCAGATTGTACGCATACAAAATAACAAAAGCAAGCGAGATTAATATACCTGCAACTGCAGACCATTGAGCGCCTTTTAATTTTCGCCATGAAGTAATAATTAAATATAAGCAAACCAAAAAAGTGCTGGCAGCAATAAGTGTAATGGCTTTGTTTTCAAAAAAATAAAGATTGATAATAAAAGCAAAACTGATGAAGACACAGTACAATGCAAGAGGAGCAGTAACCTTTCTTTTAAATATATTGGCAAGTGTAATTATTATTACAGCAAATGCCGGACCTACTAAGAAATTCTGCACGTAAAAATAAAGTCCATATACAGAATAGGGTATGCCTGCAGATTGTTGCATTTTAGCAAGAAATGCAACACCAGAAAGCAGGGTAGTGCTAAGGGCAATAATGCTTAAGTTTTTTTCACGCCTGTTTTTAAAATACAGCAACCAAAACAATGCGCTTAAAATTCCGCAGGCACATGCCCAAAATGTAAAATACAATATCTGGTCCTTCAGAAAAGTAATCCACTTACTATGTGCACCGGCGCTGGTAAGTGACACAAGAACCCCATATCCTCTCGGATCTCCATTGTCCTGAGTTTTTAAATGATAAGGGTTAAACGGCGAACGATAATCTACTATATGCAAAGCAAGGATATGGTCAGTATCTGCCTGTAGATTTACATTTACGGGGGGTTCTAAATTTCCCCTGAATTCTTTATACGGTTTTCCATCAAGTCCTGTGTTGCCAAACGATGCTATATGTTGCCCATCAATATAGAGGTCTGATGCGGCAAATCTTACAGGAAAAATTCCCGTAGAAAAATTGCGGAAGCTGCTATCCAGCCTGAATCTTAGCCTGAACCAACCTTCCAGCTTTCCGTTTTTATCTGCGTTGTTTATAGTAAGTTGATATGGGTTAAATTTTTTCCAGTCTCTTGTATCTATAATATTCTTTTCCCAACCACTTTCATTTCCCTCTTTAAATATCCAGCCATTTAAGCTGGTTAAACCTATGGTTTGAAAATTTATATCAAACATTGAAGTATCTAATATAATTGTAGAATCCTGCGCTTTACAAAAATTGATGAAGCACAGAAAAACAATTGCGCAGAATAATTTTGATTTCATAAAAGGCTTTTATATGGTAAGTGTCTGAACTCCCGCATCGGCGGGACAAGCTATGATTTATAGGATTAACTCCTGCCCGACTGAGCCGTTCAGGCGGGGATTAATATGATTTTTCCATGCGCTTATTTTATCACCCAACGGGTAATTGAATAATAAATGTTGTTCCTTCTCCTTTCCCGAATTTGTCGGAATTTCCTTCGGCACCTTTATTTCACCACCATGCGCTTTTATAATATCATAGCTTAAACTTAAACCCGTACCAGAACCTGCAGGTTTTGTTGTGAAGAATGTTTGAAAAATTTGAGTTTTCATTTCTTATCAAGTTTTTTATTTTCTCTTGCAGGTGGCAAAAAATTTTCACCAGTAATTACTTTTCTTCCTGTTTTATTTTCTAATGCAAGCCTTGCGTCTTTTGCAATTTTGCCGCCTTTCTTTCCGGCAACTGCATTTTGTGTTACACCTTTTGCTTTTTCTGTTTCAGCAATTTGCCGGGTGGATAATTCAGCAAGTGCAGTAAAAATTAATTCAGCCTCACTCATGTGGTCACGAAGATTTTGTGTTTTTAAACCTTTCAAGTCTTTATGTTTTTTAACCGTTAATCCTGTCCATTCCTTGTGAATGATGTTTGTTAGGTAGGCAAACTCGTCTCCTTTTTTTACGTCATTTTCATTCCAATAATCAGTCAACTTATTTCTTGTTTCCTGCCCGGTCATTCTTTGCTGAATCCACTTCTCACTGCGCCCTAAATTTTGCCAGTTTTCTCTTGCTCTGTCTAAGCTTTGCCCAGGGTCAGTTATCTCTTTCATTCTTTCATAGCCCACTTTTGCAAGCCATTGTTTAAATGGTTCTGCTTTAGATGATGGTATGGATTGTATAAGGCGGAGCAATTGCTCAACATCCGCAACATCGGTAAGTCTTAACTTTCCATCTTCTGCCTCCATTTTCAACTGTCCCAATTTATGGGACAGTTCACTTCCTTCTTGTTTTAGCTTTGTTTTTAAAGCATTCCAGTATTTTCTTGGTCTCGGACTTCCACTCAAAATCTCAATTACATCAATAATGGAGAAATACCATTTCTGCTCCTCTTCATTCCAGGCAGAGCGTACCTGCTTGCTTTCAAATAATTTAATGTTGCTCATAAAATATTATGTTGGGATTTGAATAATACACTCTGTTCCTTTATCCTTCCCGAATTTGTCGGGATTTCCTTCGTCAACTTTACTTTCTACTTTTATTTCTCCTCCATGTGCTTTTATAATATCATAAATTGTCTGAATCACGGATTTGCACGGATATAGGGATTTCACTGATTTTGCCTGATGTAATGATAAATGTTTCATATAATATTCCGTGTAATCTTTTAATCTTATTAATCCGTGATTCAGACCGTTGGTAATTGAATAATAAACGTAGTTCCTTTATCGTCTTTCGGTTCCACTTTTATTTCTCCTCCATGTGCTTTAATAATATCATAACTTAAACTTAAACC
>JBDTLW010000539.1:0-2771 GCA_039934575.1 Parafilimonas sp.
TACCATGCCTTATTACAACAGCCTGCGCAGAGCCCATATCAAACACAGCAGAAACAACACCATCTGCAACGGACTTTACAGTTGATCCAACAGGCAGTGTAATAGTTATACCATCACTGCTTCCTCTGAGTTTTGTGCCCGGAATTTCATAAGCCCCAAAGTGAATACTTACAATACCCGAGTTCACCGGCCACGGCAATCGCCCTCTATTATTTTCAAAATTCAAAGATGTGGTTAAGCCTTCTTCAGTTGACTCAAAAGGGCTGTAAACACGGTTTGATTTTGCAGGTGTATTTGTGGAGGCAATATTGGCTGCATTTTTATTTGCAGTATTATTATTATTTGCTGCGGTATTATTGTTTGGTGCAGGTATATTATTATTTGCTGCTGCAGCATCTTTTTTCTTTTGGTCTTCAATGGCCTTTAAACGCGCGACTTCTTTTTTCTTTGCTTCTGCAATTTCGCGGTTTATAATTGCCTGCAAAGCGCCTTTCAATTTTTGCTGATCACGCTGATTTTGTTTTATCTGGTCTGCAATATCACTCTCTCTCCCTTTCAATCCTTTTAATACAACATCCTGCTCTTTTTTGTCTTCCTGTAAAACATTTAATTGTTTGCTTTGATCAATCAATGCCGTACGTTTTTCTGTTTTGTTTGATGAAATCGCTGCTATTTTTTCCTGCAAAACATCCTGCGTTTTTTGTATAGTGCTTACCTGGGTTTCGCGGTATTGTTTATAACTTTTAAGATATGCAACACGTTTAACTGCATCATTAAAACTGGTAGCGGAAAAAATAAAATTCAGGTAATCATAATTGCTTCGGTTCTTATATGCGAACACAAGGCTTTTTGCATAATTCATTTTAAGGGTATCAAGCTCAAATTTCATGTGGTTTATTTCAACCTGATTTAAATAGATCGTGTTATCAAGTCTGTGCAGATCTTTGTTTATACTATTTATAAGCGCGTAACGCGCAGATATCTTTTTTTGTACTAATGCGAGCTGACTTAAAGATTGTTTCTTACTTGACTTTATTTGTCCAAGCGTTCTGTTTAGATCATCAATTTCTTTTTGAAGCTCCTGCTGCTTTTTTTGTATATCTTCTTTTGTATCCTGTGCACTAGCTGCAAAAACGATAGTTAAACATACAAAAGCTGCAAACAATTTTTTCATCATCAGTTTTCAGATTGTTACAATGGTTGCTAAGGTAACGCTCTGTAATTCTTATTCGTATCTGATTGCATAATTTTTTGAAATTGTAAACAGAAAAGTCTGTGGCTGGTTGAAATTATATTCTTTAAAACTTAACTGAAGTGTTGCAGGTGAAGAGCCGGTAACAGAAATATTTCTGCTTGCAGAAAAATTAATATTATTCACTACATTATAATCGCTATATAAAATATTTGCAGTTGTTACTGTAGGATTATTTTGTGTTTGAAAATTACTTTGCCCAAGCAGAAAATTATTTTTTGTGAATGAATATATGTACTTCAGCAATGCGCCTGTGTTAATTACAGTTATCGAATCTTTTGTGATCTGATAATCTAAAATGCTATTGGTTTCTATTACCGGTTTTCCTAAAATTATATCCTGAAAATCATTAAATGTAAGCGGCAGTTTTGTTATTTGCTGCAGATGAGCAATGCTGCTTAACTGTGCTGTATGTTCCAGTTTATTAATTATTTTAATGCTGTCAGGTGTTACTAAAATTCTTGCTCCTTCAATATTTAAAGGACCTGTTATTGAGATCCAGATAATACTGTCTCTCTGCATTTTTATATACACAGTTGCATCGCCTGCTGCCTGCGGAGAATTAAGACTTGCTTTTGCCCTGCCGTAAAAAGTTGTAAAATTCAAAGGCTTATTTAGCGTGTTTGAAAGTTGTGCTTTTAGTATGGCTGCAGAATCAACCGGTTTTAAAACAACACCCGGCGATTGTGTATGTACAGAATCTTTTACACTGTGCTGTACCCGTTTTGCAGTATGACATCCTGCTGCAATTATTCCAAAAGTTATAATAATAAAAAATAATTTCTGCATGTTTTTATTTTCCTGTATGACCAAAACCTCCTTCGCCACGTTTAGATTCATTTAAAATTTTCACAACTTGCCATTCTGCTTTTGTAACTGGCTGAATGATCATTTGTGCAATTCTTTCACCATGTTCTATTGTAAATGTTTCATGGGAAAGATTTATAAGAATGACCTTTATTTCTCCCCTGTAATCACTGTCAATTGTACCCGGCGAATTTAAACAGGTAATACCATGTTTAATTGCCAAACCGCTGCGTGGTCTTACCTGCGCTTCATAGCCCAAAGGCAATTCAATAAACAAGCCAGTTGGTATTAAAGCGCGCTGCATCGGTTCTAATTTAACAGCTTCATGAAGATTTGCACGCAAGTCCATACCTGATGAACCGCTTGTTTCATAAGCAGGTAATTCGTTTAATGAGTTGTTGATTATTTTTATTGTGATGGGCTGCATGTTTTAAAGAACCAGTTTTTATGTATGATTTGATTGATGTCTGATTTTTTCCCGGCAATTTCGGGATATCATTCTCAACAACTCACTGTCAATTGTCAACTATCCATTATCCATTTTTTTTATTAGCACAGTTGCATAAGCAACAACGCCTTCTTCCCTGCCTATAAAACCCAACCCTTCTGCAGTAGTTGCTTTAATAGAAACATCTTTTTCATTCAAACCTAAAATATCTGCAATAACCTTTTGCATTTGCGGAACATAAGATTTTATTTTAGGTGCTTGTAA